>JBFGQG010000279.1:0-5516 GCA_041564295.1 Anaerolineales bacterium
CGGGGTTTTCGCCTGCGCCGGCAGTTGCAGTCAGCGATATGGACTGTGCCAGGGCGTTCGCAGTAGCTTCGACGTCATTTGAGCTACCGCTGCCTCCACCAAATCCGCAGGCCAGCGTCGCCGCGAGCAAAACCAGAATCATAACAGCGATTGCCGCTGGATTATTTCGTTTATTTAGAGACTCAGGCATGCAGCTTTCCGGATCCATCAGTTATCCTTCCGTTTCTGAAAGACGAGGATCCCACCCAGCAGAACGGACATGATCACGATCTGTGCGAACCAGGTCGTGGTGAGTGTGCCGTAATATTCACCCGGGTCATCTTTGTCTACCCACGCCCAGCCGAAGTTTTCCGTCAGCGTTAACAGGGTTCCTTCGGCGGATGATATAACACCCTGGTTGATGGCCTGGCGTTTGCCGTAGGCTTCCAGGTCCGTAAGATATTGGGTGAACTCTGCCGTGTAGATGTCAGCTTCTGCCTGATAGGCCGCGACCTGCTCTTTATATTGAGCCTGGATTCCTTCCACTGTTGTCTGGTAGGCCTGAAGCGCCGCGAGATACTCCGCGACGGCAACGGTGTCCGATTGGTCCGCAGGCTCGACCGGCGGCGGGGGGATTTCGGGTTCAGGTGGTGGAGCCCTTAAAGGTTCAGGTTCGACCGGCGTTTCACCCTGGTCTACAGCCACAGCCGCAAATTGACCCAGGCCCGGGAAGTAGCACTTTTCCTGGTCTAAAATATTTCTTCCCATGCAGTTGCACTGTGCGTTCTTCGTTTCCAGGTCCATCGCACCGATTTGGTCGGGTTCCAGCAGGTAGCAGGCATCCTTCGCGATATCTTTCCCAACGCCAGTAATGGCCAGGAAGCCTTCGAAAGCCCAGCGCGTGGACGTAGGTGCGCTGATGAATTCGGGGACCGGGACCAGTGCACCGCCGAGTACGATTTGCGGGAGCATCAGCAGGATCACAATCAACGGGGCAGCATTCCCGGTCGGTGAGATGGCGGATGCGAACAGGCCGAGCATCATGCCAGCCATGGTCGCAAGTGCCATACTCACATACATCAAAAAGAATTCGCTGAGTCCGCCCGGCATGTCGAACGCGAAATAATGGATCCCGATATACCAGATTGCCTGGTAGAGTGCCAGCAATCCGGCCACCCAGACTTTTGACAATATATACGGCACGATCTTGAGATTGACCAGACGCTCGCGCCTGTAAATTTCGGATTCTTTGACGATCTCTCGCATCTGCGCAATACCACCGACCATCACGCCGTAGATGGTCAACAAAAAGAGCGTAATCACGACAGAGTTTGCATTACCGCCTTCACCCCAGGCGAAGGGGTCTTTCCCCATCAGGCTGGCGAGCAGGATATCAAGAAGTCCGACGATTGGTGCAGCCGCAAGCATTAAGAACAAACTGAATCGGTCGCGGGTCAGGATCTTTAAGTTTCGGGCCGATAAGATCAGGAACTGGCGGAGCGCGGAAACTTGTTTGCGCATTCGGGATTCTTTGGCTTTCCCGGGCCGGGCGGTTGCTTCTGATGACGGCGCACCATTAGCCATGATTCGAAGCCGTTCCGCCAGTGGCTGCTGGATATATTTGCGGAATGCCGCGTGTTTTGCAAAGCGTTCAGCCCATGCTTGCGGATTGCCTTTTGCCGGATCATCCAGCACCGCATAGATTTCGTCAAATTCCATCGGGCGCGCACGCTGGTCGCGTTCTGAGCGGAACTGGTTGAAATATTCGAGTGCTTCTTCAGGGGGGCCAAACCAGGTCAGGTAGCCGCCGCGTGCGAGGAATACGACCTTGTCTGCCAGGACGACGTTTTTCGTCGCATGCGTGATCAATATAATCGTGCGTCCCTGGTCTGCCAGGCGGCGCATCAATTGCATCAGGGCTGTCTCCGTTCCTGGGTCAAGACCGGATGAAGGTTCGTCAAGGAAGAACAATCCCGGACGTGTAAGCAGCTCTACGCCGATACTGACGCGTTTCTGCTGACCCCCGGAAAGCTGGCTGATTTGCGTATCCTTGCGATGAGCGATATCGAGGTCCTCCAGGGTTTCCATCACCCGGCGGTGACGCTCCTCCCTCGATGTATCCGGCGGCATGCGAAGCTGCGCAGAATAGTCCAGGGCCTGGAACACAGTCAGTTCTTTATGGATGATGTCTTTTTGAGGGACGTAGCCAAGGTCAGAGCGGATCGCATCAAAGTTCTCGTAGACATCGATGCCGTTGACATAAACCTTCCCATGCGTGGCCGGACGGTACCCGGCGATCGAATCGACAAGGGTTGATTTTCCGCCACCAGATTGCCCTACGACGACAATAAATTCACGCGGTTCGAAATTCAACGATATATTCTCAAGAATATTGAGATCTTTCCGTACCCATTTATTCAGCCCGACCGCCTCGACGCGCAATCCGCCGGTCTCGTCAATCTGAGAAAGTTCGTCATCGCCGAGGATGAAGGTGTAAGCGCCGATGCGCACGCTGTCATCCGGTTGCAGCCATGCATCACCTTCAACGAGCTCGCCGTTAACAAAGGTTCCGTTTGTGCTTCTTAAATCGCGGATACGATAACGCTTTCCAACGCGTTCAATTTGTGCATGATAGCGGGACACCTGTGGTGTATCGAGAATGATATCGTTCGATTTATCCCGGCCGATCTGCATGACGGTTTTTTCCTCGAACCGGATTGTTTCCTGTTTAAGCAGCGCTTCGGATGGGGACATATAGGTCATTGTGACCATCAATCCCGGATCTGTGCTGCCGATGCGGATCTTTGCGCCGTGCTTGAGGCGTGTTACACCGGAGACGGGTGCTCCATCGATGAAAGTCGGGTTGCTCGCTGCCGGATCGACATGAAGGTTATATCCGCCGTCCGCCGTCATTTCAAGCGTAGCATGGGCGCGGGAAACGATTTTCGAAGGGATAACGATGTCGTTCCCTTCGATGCGCCCGATGCTGATTCTCTGAAGTTTGAGTTCGTAACCTTTCGGGGATTCTCCCGCGATGCTGATGATGAGCTGTGGGGGCGCATCGACAAGATTGACCTCGCCGACTACTGTCGCACCAGGTTCAGCCGGTGGCGGAGCAGCCTGGCGTACTGGTTCGGGCGTTTGCAGATGAGGAGGTGGGCTTTCCACCTGCATCCCGGTCGATGGAGGCATTTCGGTTTTTTGAGCAGTACCTGCCGCGCCAGGGATAGAGACCTTCAGTGTGACGGATTGGCCTAACCTGACCTCGTCCCCGTCGTTGAGTTGGGTGGGGCGGTCGATTTTTTTGCCATTGACGTAGGTTCCGTTTGTGCTGCCCAGATCCTCAATAACGAGTTCGCCGCCTTCAGTGACGATGCGCGCGTGCCGGCCGGATACACCATCACCGGGAATAAGAATATCCACCGGTGCGAGCCGTCCGATCATTGATTCAGGTTTCGTAATTTCGAATGCAGTTGTTTTTGAAGGACCGTCAAATAGAATGAACTTGGGATAATTCAATTTAGCTTCTTCCTCCACGGTATAACTATTCAGATGTAATGTCGGAAATTTCCTCGGGAGACTAATACCTGATTATATACGTATTAGCTGATTCTTGCTACTTACCGACGATGATCGAAGCATTGCTGCCTCCAAATGCGAACGAGTTGCACATTGCATTACTGATCTTAACTGGGCGGCTTCCGGAAGTGACATAATCCAGGTCGCAATCCGGGTCCGGTTCGTGATAGTTTATGGTAGGTGGAACTCGTTGGTGCTGGAGAGAAAGGACACAGGAGATCAATTCCAGGGCTCCGCTTGCTCCGATGGAATGACCGTGGGCAGCTTTTGTACCGACGACCGGGATGTTGTGTGCTGATTCATGGAATACATGCTTTACAACAGCGGTTTCGTTGCGGTCATTCCACTGTGTGGCCGTAGCGTGCGCATTGATGTAGTGGATATCCTCTATGCCCAGGCCAGCATCTTTCATGGCTTTACACATTGCGCGTGCAGGCCCGTTGAGTGTCGGCTGCGTGATGTGATGGCTGTCCGAACTTGCGCCGTATCCTTTCAGCTCAGCCAGGACACGCACGCCCCTCCGGACGGCAGAAGCTTCCGATTCGAGCACCAGGATTCCAGCGCCTTCCCCCAGGACCATTCCGTCACGATCAGCGCTGAAGGGACGGCAGGCAGATTCCGGATTACCATTGCGTGTTGATACGACACGCAGATTGCTCCAGGCTTGAAGGACCGCACGCGAGAACGGTGAATCTGCGCCGCCGGTGACGCCGATTTCGACCTGTCCGGACCGGATCTGGTTGAACAACATGCCGATCGAATGTGCGGCGGTAGCGCATGCGGCATCCGCAGTGAACTGTGCACCGCCGAATCCGTAGCGGATGGATATATTTGCCGAAGGTCCGCTGTTCATTGAAATTGGAATCACAAGTCCGGACTGCTTGCCGGATTCATAAAATTCCTGGTAGTATGGATCGCTCGCACTGAACCCACCAATGGAACTGCCGACAATGATGGCGACCTCATTCCTCGTTTCCTGATCTAGTGAATCGAGGCCGGCCATTGCGATTGCTTCTTCCGCAGCCGCGAGTGCGAGCTGTGAAGAGCGGCTCATGCGCCGGCTTTCTTTTTTCGAAATGAGCGGGCCAAATTCTGAGTCGCCAACCTGGGCGCCGATAGTTATGGGGAGATTGTCAGTGTCAATACCCTTGAGTTTAGCCACTCCTGACCGTCCCCCAACCAGGGCCTGCCAGAAGGTTTCTGCGCCTAAACCGAAAGGGCTTGCGATTCCCATCCCGGTTATTACTACTTTATTCAATCACTTATACTCCTTGTTATCTGAGTTGAAATCCTGGATCGAGAGGTCTTGACCGATTATCGTTTCGATCGCTTTTCCAAATGAAAATAATTGTTCATCTTCATCCCACTTCCCGACAACCTGCACACCGAGCGGCAGACCGGAATCGGACCGACCGGACGGAATGGTCAGGGTCGGGAGGCCAGCCTGTGTCCATGGCAGGTTCATGATGGGATTGCCGGTGCTTTCCAGCCCCTGTGGTGCCGGTCCTGGGGCTGATGGCGTCAGCCATACATCGATTCCGTGTTGCTCCATCGTCAGCATGATTTCATTCCTGAATCCGGGAATTTCGTTAACTGCCTTTTCGAGCGCTTCCGGCGCGATTTTCAATCCTGCCTCGATCAACTCAATGGTTTTTTTATGATAAAGACCGGCATATCTGGCAAACCATTTTTCGTGGACGCGCGCAGCTTCTGCAGCCAGAACCAATTGGTGACGGTTGAACACCTTCTCGAAATCCTTGAATGCGGCTATTTCTGAAACTTCAAAACCGGCTTTTGCCAGTTCGGTTGCGACTGCTTCGAGGTGGCTCCGGCCCTCCGGCTCTGCTTTATCGAGGTAAGCTCCTACCGGAATTCCAATGCGCGGTTTCCTGGAAACACCATCGGATCGCCAATTCCTCACGACGTTAGACGCAGCGATTTCGATTTGAGTAGTATTC
>JBFGQG010000280.1:0-5505 GCA_041564295.1 Anaerolineales bacterium
AGGATCGCATGGCACTTCGTCTTATCGGCTGCTGAGAGAATACTATCAGCGGGGTTTCCTTCAGTATACTGGTAATCCGCCCGGATTTTTTGGCCTTCGAGGTAATTTTTCGCAGATTGAAGATCATTAATTGACGTACGGTTTGTGCCGACTGTCAGTACGGTCAATTCCATGTCCCATTTTCCAGCAAGATATGCACTGATATACATGGCTTCATGGGCCTTCGGGCTGCCGTCGTAAGCTAACAGCAGCTTACTGATGTATTTAGCCATCGATGGGACCAGAAACAATGGACGCGGCGACCTATGAATAATCGTGTGAAGCCCGGATGTGATCTTGTTGATAGGGCTGTTTCCAGGGGGGTGAACGATGTTCATAATGACCAGGTCCGCCCAGGCGGCATAATCACACACAATCCGTGGGATGCTGCCGACTTCAACTTTGAGCTCCCCGAGAACATTTTCCTCGCGCAGTCGCGCTTCGAAATCGGTCTGTATCCTGGCAACTTTTTCAGAAACGGCTTCGCGTTCATTCGAAACAACGTGGAGTCCATGGACGTAGTCCTGCTCGAGGCGGGCGAGGACGAGGGCCTGTTCCAACGCAATCCAGCTCTCGGGGCTGCCGCTGATCGGGACCAGGTAATCCGTGAAAAGGTGGTCCTCGCGATGCGTTGAAAGCGCCCACTGTCGCCAGGATCCAGCGCGCGGACCAGCTTCCAGCGGATCCGGCATGGCGAGGTCCGAGAGGCGGTCGTGCACTCTCCGAAAAACCCGGCGAATGTTTTTGCTGGACTTCTCCAGGAGATTGTCTGCAGCGACAGAGAACGGCACCTCCCAGCCGATTTCTTCTATTAATTCTCCCTGTCTTCGACGGATCCATGCGTAGAGATCTGTCTCTGTCCGGCCGGGAAAATCTCGTCGCAGGCCTTTTTCACGCAGGCCCTGAACGAACGGCAGATATTCTTCATCATGCCACTTGATGGCCAGCTTTTCCCATTTCATATTTGGATTTTCCGGCCTGTATCGCGAAATTTCCTGGTTGAGTATGTTGTAAGCGCCGGGGGCGGTGGTCTGGAAATCCGTCATTGGACGGCTTACGTCAAAGTGAGTCTGTTCGAGGAAATCCGTAAGCTCGGCTTTATGAATCAGGTCATCCGGGCTGTCCTCAGGAGAGAGAGGCACTTTCGTAAGGATTTGAGTAACATAAGCCTGGATCGTCAAGTCGCCGCGGGCGCGGGCGATCGAAACTCGGTGGTTACCGTCCAGCACAAAGTACACTTCACCGACCTGATAAACTTCGATTGGGTTGAATCCTGTGTGTGGGATATTGGCTTTTACTCGCGCCCACCGATATTCATCCGTTCCTCGACGCGGCAGAAAGGAGCGCGTGAAATCCATGTAGCGTCCGACGCTGCCAGTGATTGCATCGAGTGGGATCTCTTTCAAGCCTAGATATATCGCTGACCGGCCCTTGAGCATCCGTTTGGTCTCGTCGAAGGGTAGCAAATTCGAGGTTTTGCCTCGAAATCGCGCCAGCAAATCCTGTATTGCAGCCCGCCGCCTTGCGTCACGGAAATCACTGACGGCATTTGCATATTCCGGTAGTTGGTTATCGTACATAAAAAGGTCCGGTGATGTAGCTGCCCGTCCGTCAATCAGCAACCCGAAACGGGTTGTAAGCGTCTTTTTCCGGGTTCCATTTTTCCCAATGCACAACGTCCTGAAAGGAACGCCTGCCTGATTTGCGAGGTTTGCGTGCCGAATCGTTCATAGGGTACCCAAAGGAAATGGCAATTCGAATATGCATTTCTGGTGGGAATTGGAGGATCTCACGGGTGCGCTCGTGATCGTAAATCGTCGCCAGGCAGGAACCGATTCCGAGTTCCCATGCGGCTAATTGCATATAAGAGGCCGCCTGACCGGCATCAAACATGACATTGAAGCGGATGTTCGGGTCCGGCGTGATAATCGCGACGGCGAGTGCTGCGCCTGAAATATGACCTGCGAATTGTCCGCATTTCGAAAGCGCAAGAAGTGTGTCTTTATGGGTCACTGCGATGAAATGCCAGGCCTGCATATTTTTTGACGATTGTGCAAGGCGGGCAGCGTTGAGAATGACCTTGGTTTCGCTTTCCTGCAATGGTTGAGCCTTATACTTCCTGACCGCCCGTTTTGCCTGTATGGCTTTGTAGACATTCATGTTGTGCTCCTGTCTTTTTATCGGAAAACTATTCCCCCAATACTAACGATAGACGTCATCGCTTCGTCAGCCGGACATTGCTGGTAGCCGTGCACATCGCCGGAAGTGAAACCGAAAGCCTGCATTGCCAGGTAGAGCGGAAAGGTCCCGCAAACATTGTTGGCATTATCGATTGCGCGGATCTGCCTGAGAAATCCTTCCGAATCTCCGCTTACCAGGTGGTCTAACAGCGCTGTGTCTGATTTGTGGATGCGCGCGCGCCCGTTTTCGCTGACAGGGTCACCGCCGAAGGCAGGCCCGACGTGAGCCAGATCACCAGATATCAACGTGAAGGTTTTTCGCGTCGCTGAAATGGTCTTCAAAGCCTCAATAAAGCGTTCAAACCAATCGTCCTCCGGATCCAGATTCCCACATAGGATGGGCAGAATTGACACTTCTTTGCCTCCGATAACATGGTGAAGCCAGACCAGCGGCAGTTCGATCGAATGCTCGGTTTTATGAAATAGTTCACCGGAAAACACCTGTTCCTGCCCGATCGAATTTGCCAGCAGGTTGACAGCATCCTGGTCTGTTGGGAGGACGCCGAACGGTGTGGCAAAGTGCTGACGGGTCAACGTTATTCCATCTTTGCCGCTGTAATGGTCCGTGCCGATAATGATGATCAAGTCTGCTTCCTGGAGTGCAGCGGACGCGCGTTTCCAAACCAGCGCATAGGTATCCCCGCCGCGATCAAAGTCGATGTGGGGCGAGAGGATCCCGGCAACCGGTCGTATGTCCGGTTCAGTTTCTGCGTGTTCGAGGAAATCCTGTATTAACTGGTGAAGTTTTGCCGGATCGGCCGGATACGAGCCTCCTGCAGAAGCTGGAAGACGGTATTCAGCCTTCCGGTATTCCGCCAGCGCGGCTGCGTGTGCTTCTCTCGATCGATCGTTGTCTATTAGAAACGCGTCATCGAAGATAGAGAGTATATCTGCGACTTCCTTCTCACTGATCTGAAGTCCGTAATGATAATTCAGGATTGTTGCCAGGACGCCGGTATTCCGGGTCCCATCCGCGATATAAAGCAGGGGTGCGATAGCCTCAGGGATGACAAGCATATGCCCATTAAGTTGTAAAGGGTCTCGCAGTAAAAACGCGGGGTTGCCGTTCTGTTCGTACGGGATCGGATGGACGTCTCGGATTTTCGGATAAATAGCCATAAGCGTCATAATCAAGCCATCATTGTTGACGGTCCCTGCCGTTCTGATGCAGATGTGCCGTGGAACGATGAATTTTACCTCAGTAAAATGAGCTCGGTCTGAGGTTCGCTCAAGAAGATGGCACCGGATTCAGTTACCAGGATGTCCTCTTCGATCCCGATATAACCATAAGCCGGGACCATCAGACCGGGTTCAATCGTGTAGACATGGCCGGGTTCGATAACCTGCTCAGGGAGATTCCCATAACGCTCCCATTTGGGACCCAGGAGCGTGCCTCCATCGTGAACAATGCGGCCCATCTGGTGTCCGGTCGCGTATTTGAATTCAGGATAACCGGCGTCAATCACGACTGCGCGCGCAATCGCGTCGATTTCAATTCCCATTACACCTGGTTGGATAGCAGCAACCGCTTGTTGGATCGCCTGGACGATTGTCCTGAATCCATGCTGCACTTCCAGAGGTGCGTGGTCTTCGTCCGACCGAAGCATGTACACCACGCGCTGGATATCGGAACAGTACCCGTTCTCTTTCACACCGAAATCAAAGTGGACAATGTGGCCGGGTTTGATCCGGATTTCCGTCGGTGCGCCATGCCCGACCGGTGTATCGGGGCCTGCGTTTACAGCCGGACAGGAGGCCGTTTCCCAGGCGGTTTCGAGACCCCGGATTTTTACCTGGCGGTGCATGAATTCAGCAACCTCGATTTCCGTTTTATCGACTGAGAGGAAATCAAACGTTTGCCTGTAAATCTCTTCTGTTGTCCTGACTGCAGTCTTGATACGCTCGATTTCAAGCGGCGTTTTTCTCGCACGCAGCGCGCCGATCAGCCTCTCTGCAGAAACAAGATTCTCCGCCAAACCGGTCCCTGCAAGATAATCGGTCAGGAGCCCATACATACCATGGCTCAGTCCGTCTGCGAGCACATCGTTTTTCGATGTGTTTACTGCGACAAACTGCGGTTTGAGATCCATCAGCGTAGACCGCAGGACCTCGCTGATCCCTTCGTCGTATCCGAGAACCTGATAAGCGCCGAGCGACTCAGCCGTTTCTTTTTCAAACCGCCCGACGACCGCGATTTTCTTACCGGAGGACGTCAGAATTAATGCAGATTGCCACGTCAGGTCATGGCCGTAAATCAGGGGGAGGATGGGATCTCCACCGGCGTTCGTTTCTCTGACGAAAGTGAGCCAGGTATCGATCCCAATCTCGGTTAATATCTCTACGGCCTGATTGATTTTTTGGTTGATTAGCGCGTTGTCGTCCATTTCTCTAATTATTGTAATTTAACCATTTTCTCTAGATAGCCTGCCCGGTCGCTGTAGATCTTAATAACGACTTCTTCTCCTTCCGGCGCCCGAATTACCCACTGCAATCTGCCGCGGTGGTCAGTACTGCTGGCGCCGAAACCGAATGCACTCGTTTTGTTGGAGCGTCCTTCAAGGTGGCCGATTTCTTCAGTTACCTTGCCCTGGATGAGAGATACACCTTCCGGTAATTCCAGTTTGACCCGGACCGGTCGAGTTGCTGAACGTGTCCTTCCCTGGTTGCTTGTGCAGGTCGGAAAGTAGCCAGCGTTTTCAACGACGAGATTGAGGTGGTAAACGCCTTGCTCTAGCTTAGTTGTTGTTAGTGTATGAAGACTCAACCGTGGAAGCATTTCAGCTAAGGAGAGAATAAAAGGCACGTTCCTATCGGCCTCTTCGCCCATGAGTGTATGCGGCGGATTTCTCCAGGTATATAACGTGTTCCAACCGCCAATTTCAATCTTACCGAGCTGAGGATGGTCAAATTCATACCATTCAACATAGCCGTCGTCGGGCCCGTTTTCTTTTACCCAATCGTAGATTTTCACATCATCTTCGTGTGGGTGATCGCGCAACCAGTCAATATACTTGCGGTCTTCTATCCCTGCTTTCCCTACGATGTCCCAAAGTTCGATGGTATATGCATAAATACCGAGTTCATCGTAAGCCCAGTCATCAAAAACCCCGCTGATGACCTCTTTAGGATTGTATTTGAAATCATGAAAAACTGAGAGTGTTTTGTAACCCGTCAGCGCTTCGGCCCTTTCGGCGATTTTCTGGAAAGTCCAGAGGTCGCCGGTGTC
>JBFGQG010000281.1:0-5456 GCA_041564295.1 Anaerolineales bacterium
GGATATTCGCGAGATGAAGGTTAAATTCGTTCCAGCGCAATTTTTGGGCGAGGACATCCGGTTCTGTTTCTTGGAAATCAAAGAGGTCGAAATCAGCAGGGAGTTCGGCCAGACCAGGAAACAAGTTTTTAAGATCATTCTCCAGAAAAATCGTATGTTTCTTTTGATACAGACGGCCGACGCTTGACCAGAGTACATCTCTGGTCGCGTATCCGCGGCCAAGATATTTTCGGACGAAAATAGACCCATAGCGGAATGCCAGCGGATAATCGTAATATCGCGCCTGTTCGAGGACCGTTCCAAATCGTGACGGATAGCCCCAGAATAATTCATCACCCCCATCACCAGATAATACAACCTTAACATGTTGGCTCGCTAACCGGCTGACCAACATGGTCGGAAATATGGAAAAATCCGCTGTCGGCTCCGTACAGGCGTTCACGACGTCATCCAACAGTTCCAGGGCAGCTGCACCGCCGACGTTTTGTGTTAGATGGTCAAGCCCGAGCTCCCTGGCGTATTGTGCAGCGTCGATGCGCTCGTCCATTTCGGGATCTTCTACCCCGATCGTGAAAGCCTTTAGCACGGATCTGCTGTGTCGGACAGCTTCTGCAGCTACTAGCGGCGAATCGATCCCTCCTGAAAGAAATAGCCCTACCGGAACATCACTGATCAGGTGCCTTTTCACTGCTCGTGAAAATGCATCATCGAATGCTTCAAACGCTTTTCGGCCTCTTAGTTCCGGTTGAACAAGATCTGGTAACTCATAGAAGCGCCCTTGCCGGATTTTCCCGCCTCTATCCAGCTTCAACCAGCTTCCGGGCTCCATCAAGTGCGTGCCATCAACCAGACCGTATGGTGCCGGGGTATGGCCGAACCGCAAATACATCCCTAATGCCGCCTGCGAGATTCCCCGACCGGTTGCCAGGGGATGCCTGAGGACCTGGTTGTACTGCGATCCGAACACGAGACCTTCTTTTGCCAGTAAATAATACAATGGCTTGATACCAGCATGGTCTCTTGCTAACAGCAACGTATTCTCAACATTGTCGTAAAATGCCAGCGCAAACATCCCGTTAAATTTAGAAAGGGCCGGTATGCCCCACCGCGCGATCGCATACAGGACGACTTCGGCATCGCCGGTCGACGAGAAACGTGTTCCGAGTTGCTCAAGCTGTTCCCGGATCTCAACAAAGTTATAGACCTCACCATTAAAAATGAGCACGAAACGCCCTTCGCCAGAAATGATGGGTTGGTGCCCGGCTGAAGACAGGTCCAGGATGGATAACCGCCGAAATCCAAATGCACAGTACTCATCCATCCAGAAACCCTCGTCATCAGGGCCTCGATGCGTCATGAGATCCATCATATCTCGAACCTGTGTCGACGTGCCTTCCGGTTCTCCAAAACGGTTAAAAGTGAAGATTCCGCAAATACCGCACATCGAATTATTCGGCCTGCACCGGTTTCGGTTTCCGAGAAACGATCACGTATCCCAGCGCTATCCTCGGCTTAGCTGTATCCAGAGGCTGGTCTACAGCGGCGGAGCGTAAATTATCGATAAAGAAGTCCAGCCTTGCAAACAGTCGTTGCGGCCAGCTTATCAAAAGATTCTGGAAAAACCGGCGAACTCCGCCTCTCAGGCGGATTCTGTTAAATATGCTATTTATGCCTCCTGACAACCCGCGCGTTGCCAGATCGGCTATCACTGTCAAAAGAGAGCCGCGCGCCCAACATTTGACAGGGGTCAACCCGGCCTTACGTGCTAGCGATTGCAGTCCGAAAGAAGTGAAGCGGAAGAAATCGTGCGGATATTCGTGCAGTTCGTGTGTAAAAGGAGCTGACAGGATCAAGTATCCACCAGGCACGAGTAATCTCGCCATCTCTTGGATGGAGCGGGATGGATCTCGAAGGTGCTCGATCACTTCAGTGCAGAGAACAGTATTGAAGGAGGCAGCTTTAAAAGGGAGGTGATGCGCGTCTGCAATTGCATCAATCGAGAGCTTGTGTTGAGAGCCTGGCCAATCAATGCCAAAATACGTTTCAGCCGTGAACACCTCTTCATAAGGTTTTGAACTGCACCCGACATCGAGGAGACGTCCGGATGCGAAAGCACGGGCTCTGACCAACGTCCTCAACAACCACCTGGTTGAGAGTGATGAAGCCGGCGAAATATGGCGATCATCGATCTGAAATGTGCCTTTCGGACCTCTTTTAATAAACATTGCTGACCTGATTCAAGGTGCTCCAGGTTGCCGCCAGAACATCGCTGAACATTAAGGTACGAATATCTTGCCTTTAAGGAGCTTGATATTTCGTTCAATGATGTCCAATTTCTGCCCCAGCGAAGGGGAAAATGCTTTAATTAAATGCGTCACTGATTTATAGGCATCGGGAGCGAAAAATGCAATCCCGAAAATATAGGTCAGGATGGAAAGGCTCAGACATATACCGACCCGAATAAAGATATTAAAATCCCACGCCAAAAGTATCTGATTGGACAACCAGGCAATAGCACCCATAAAAACCACAATTAAACCGGTAGGTGCCATGGTTTTGATGGACTCCCGGAAAGGGATTTCCAGGGATTTGCCCGCAAGCCAGAATGAAACCACACCTCCAGCTATTCTGATCACAGCCACGGATACCGCCACACCGACCAGGCCAAACCGGATTCCGGTAAGGATGGCAAAAATGTAGAACGGTAAGAACGCGAGTGTAAATTTAAATCCAATTTCGGGTTTCCCGACGATATTGAAAATGGTTACCGATTGCGAAGTAACGGAACGAACGATGGTGAACATCAGGAAAATTCTCAACAAGATGACGGAATTTTCCCAGTTTGGCCCGTAAACGATGCGGATCAAGTCTTCCGCCAACACGAAAATTCCGAACAGGACCGGGAATGAAACAACGGCCAGCAAGCTCAGCATGCGAAGGTACGCATTGCGAATGCGAGCCCAGTTGTCTTTGACCATCGACAGGGCCGGAAAAGAGATCGTTGAGACAACTCCACCCACCGTTCTGCCAACGATATTAGATGTCTGCCAGGCCAGGTTGTAATACCCTAAGGGTCGCTGCCCTAATATCGCACCGATCAGCACTGTATCTCCATCGTTGGCGACGAGATTGACCAGGTTGGTTCCGATCAACGGCAATGAATATTTCAGGATTCTTTTCCAATGTCCGATTCCAATCTGCAACCTGGGAGCCCAGTTGGCAGCACGGCTCGACCACAGGATTCGAACAGGCTCACTGATCAGTTCAGGCAGAATCAGGCTCCAGATCCCCCAGCCGCTCAAAGCCATTACGATCGCAAGAATACCCGAGGTGAAGTCCAATACTGTATCGCGGATTACAAGCTTGCGGTGGTTTAGCTCCCGCTGAATTAAAGCATCCGGAATAGCAGTCAACTGCTTTAGAAAGAACGTCGCCCCCAGTGCGATCAGGATTGATGGTAACAGCGGATCCCTGGAAATATACGCTGTATACGGAACGGCAATCGCTAAAATACAGAGCTCCAGGATGGTGATAACCAGGTTTAACCAGAATGCACTGTGAATCCTTTCCTCTCGACCTTCATCGCGATCATAAACAAGAAATAAAGGGACCCCATTCGATGAGGAAAGGACAAGAAAATTTAATATGACCTGCGCCAGAGCGACCAGTCCGAAATCTGCCGGCGAAAGTTCCCGCGCCAGGACCGCAAGCGGGACGATCCGGATCAGGCGGACGAGAAAACCGCGCGCGAACAGCCATCCGCTGCTCTGTATCGCCCGTTCTGTAATGCTTTGTTCTTCAGCCATGATCCGGGACGTTAACTACGGCTGATGTACGAAACGATCTGCCGGGCGGCATCCCCCTCTCCAAAAGGGCTCATTTGAATGGGTTCCAACGGACCCGACTGCGCTAAATGGAATAATATGTTTTCGTTCGTAACATCCACAAGACGATTCCACCCACCGGCTAATGTCTCAACCCATTCGGTTTCCGGACGTAATGTCAGGCATGGGGTCTTCAAGAAAAACGCCTCTTTTTGTACTCCACCGGAATCCGTAATCACAACACGAGCGTTTTCAATTAACATCAACATTTCCAGATAACCTGAAGGCGGTACCAGTTTTAAATTTCCCCTGATCACACCATCCGAAAGGTTCTCAATTTTTGCCCGTGTCCGCGGATGGACGGGGAAAATGACGGTTTCATCATGCGCCGACAAGGCTGCCAGGATCGTCTTCAACTTTTGCGGGTCATCGGTATTGTAAGGCCTGTGAATGGTCGCCAGGGCAAATTTTCCTGCTGCCAGTCCGAACTCGGCCAGGATTCGAGCCCGCCTGGCAGCAATTTCGCGGAACATCAGCACGGCGTCATACATCGTGTCCCCTACCTGGAAAACGCCAGCAAGAATGCCTTCCGATGCCAGGTTCTTAACAGCCGTCTCGGTCGGGCAGAACAAAAAGTCAGCGCAGTGATCGGTCAGTACGCGGTTATGTTCTTCCGGCATCGTGCGGTTGTAAGAGCGCAACCCGGCTTCCACGTGTGCGAGGGGGAGATGAAGCTTCACAGCTGCCAATGCGCCTGCAAGCGTGGAATTTGTGTCTCCGTAAACCAGGACTTTTTCCGGATCCTGGCTTATCAATACACGTTCAATTTGCTCCTGCATTCGACCCGTCTGAAGTCCATGCGAACCCGAGCCGATTCCCAGGTTCACGTTTGGCGCTGGTAAACCAAGCTCATCGAAGAAGACCTGCGACATCTCAAAATCGTAATGCTGGCCAGTGTGAATAATATATTCTTCAATCCCCGCCTCTCGCATCGCGATCGAAACAGGAGCAGCCTTAATAAATTGCGGCCTGGCGCCTAATATGGTAGCAATTTTCATTTCATGATTGGATAAATTTCTTTATCGACTCGACTACAACAGACTGCTGCAATTCACTCAACTCAGGATATACCGGGAGTGCAAGGCTGTGCCTGGCTGCCGCCTCGCTGACCGGGAAATCGCCCTCCCTATATCCGAGTTCTTGAAAACAAGCCTGCAGATGCAACGGCACCGGATAATAAACTTCGCAACCGATCTGCCGGGATATGAGATAGTTCAGAAGCCCGTCCCTGTCGTCAACCGCAATAACGAATTGGTTGTAAATATGCCGGCCATAGCCGGCATCAAGCGGCATCCGGATCTGGTCTTCGGTCAATCCACATTTTTTAAACAACCGCCTGTATGTGCCTGCATTTTGCTGCCGTGCCGCAGTCCACTGGTCGAGATACTTAAATTTCACCCGTAACACCGCTGCCTGGATTGCGTCCAGCCGAAAGTTACCGCCCACCAGGTCATGGTAGTACTTCGGGGATGCGCCGTGGGCCCGAAGCAGGCGCAGCCGCTCTGCCAGCTTCTCATTTTGGGTCACAATCATCCCTGCATCCCCGAAAGCTCCGAGATTCTTGGATGGGTA
>JBFGQG010000282.1:0-5452 GCA_041564295.1 Anaerolineales bacterium
CCGCCGCACCGGAAGATAACTGGGTCCATGAGAACGCCTTCGCAAATAACGGCTTTGAGGCAGACGCCTTTGTGACAGACCTTGGCATCCCCGGAGCCGATATCCTGTGGGATGTCAGCGGTGCCGGGAATCGCTTCGATGCTCCCGGTGCGTCGGCTTTTCCGCCGGTGCTCCCCACAAGTTCGTGGCCGGAATTCTTTTACAACATATACTGGCGCGTATTGAATTTTGTAATCGGGCTTTTATAGCCTGCCGGTGTCCATTTCGAAACTAACTGCCTCTGGTTCCTGAATGTCTGCGCAAATTATCTGCTCAAGCTGCAAAACAGCCTACCCGAATGAATCGCTCGCTTATAAGTGCCCTAAATGCGGCGGGCTTTTCCACTACGCCGAATTTCCACCATTCGATCCGTCGAAGACCGATCATCAGAAACAGGGAATCTGGCGCTTCAGGCATTGCCTGGGTCTTCCTAGTGAGGCTCCTGAAATCAGCCTTGGAGAAGGCGATACGCCTCTCCTGTTAAGCCAGACAAATTATGGTCCTGTTTATTTCAAGCTGGAATACCTGAATCCGACCGGCTCCCACAAGGATCGGGGCGTCGCTTTAATGACAAGCCATCTCGCCCTACAGGGCGTGCGCGAGGCTGTAGAAGACTCTTCAGGAAACGCAGGGGCCTCGTTCGCAGCTTATGCCGCTCGCGCCGGGATCAAAGCCAGGATTTTCGTGCCTGATTACGCTTCCGGTCCGAAAAGAACACAAATTGCCGCATACGGTGCAGAACTTGTGCGAATCCTGGGAAAGCGGTCGGATGTTGCAGATGCTGTGCGCCGTGCGGCTGACGCTGGTGCAGTTTATGCAAGCCATGCATACCTGCCCCATCTACTTCCAGGATTTGCTACGCTCGCGTACGAGCTTGTGGAGCAGCTCGGAAGGTCTCCGGGATTGATCATTGCGCCGGCCGGGCAGGGCTCTCTGCTCCTGGGTATTGGACTAGGTTTTAAAAACCTGGTGCGTGCCGGCATTATCGATGTCCTGCCGCGCATTGTAGGGGTGCAGGCGATGGCGTGCGCCCCGATCTGGGCCGCATACACGATGGGATCAGCTGGCATGCAGTGGGTTACGGAAGGCCAGACGGCTGCCGAAGGCGTTCGCGTTCGTTATCCTCACTGGGGAGACGCAGTGATGCAAATCGTGTCTGAATCGCACGGCGGAATGTTCGCTGTGGAAGAAGAGAACATCTCAATTGGGCGCAACGAACTGGCCTTTGCAGGGTTTTACGTAGAGCCGACATCCGCAATCGTCTGGGATGCGATCCGGCAGCTCGCAGAATCAGATGCTCTGGACTTAGCGGGAGGAGGTCCGGTCGTCGCAGTGCTGACCGGCTCCGGTTTAAAGTCCGGTTGAACCTACAGAGATATTTAAATTATTCAACACGCATTGATCCGCTTCGGATATAATCCGATGCTGTCTCAATCGGGAAATTGATTTCGCCGGAGACAGATCTAAATGGCGAATCCTGGAACTATATGGCAGGTTGTTTTATCGAAAAATTTGTTGGAGGCTCATTGATGCATGAACAAGTCGTTATTACGGGAAGGGGTACGATAAACCCACTCGGTTATAACTTCAAGCAAACATGGGAAAACCTGATTGCCGGTGTTTCCGGAGTCGGCCTTTTGACACTGTTTGATACATCGGATTTCCTCGTCAAAATCGCCTGTGAAGTCAAAGATTTCGATGCCGCTACATTTCTTAATCCGAAAGACGCTCGTCGAATGGACCGTTACGAGCAATTTGCAGTCATTGCCGCGCGAGAGGCCATCGCCGATTCAGGTTTAGAGATCACCGAAGAAAATGCCGGTCGTGTCGGTGTGATCGTATCTTCGGCGATCGGTGGTTTTAAAACGCTACAGGATTCTGCTTATGTGGTTCGCGACCAGGGGCCACGCAAAATGAGCCCGTTTTTCATCCCGATGGTGATGCCGAATGGCGGCGCCGGAATGATCGGGATCGAGACCGGTGCACGCGGACCCACATTCTCCATCGCCTCAGCCTGCGCTTCCGGATCCGACGCGATCGGGACAGCCTGGAACCTCATCCGGTATGGCGCGATCGATGCTGCGATTGCAGGCTCTTCAGACGCAACCATCAACGAAATCGCTGTCGGTGCGTTTGACAGGATCCAGGCTATGTCGCGCAAGCTGGACGGGACGCCCAGTCCATTTGACCGCGACCGGGACGGCCTGGTCATGGGCGAAGGTGGCGCAGTGTTGATCCTGGAAAGCGAAAGCCACGCGAAAGCACGCGGTGCAGAAATCCTAGGTATTATGGCTGGATATTCATCGACAGCTGATGCTTATCACGTCACTGCGCCGGCAGAAAACGGGGCTGGTGGGGCCGCAGCAATGCGATACGCGATCGAAGCAGCGGAGTTGAATCTGGAAGACATCGGTTACATCAGTGCACACGGCACGGCAACACCGCTGAATGATGAAGCCGAAACTGCAGCGGTTAAATCCGCTTTTGGTGAACATGCCTACAGCGTACCGATTTCTTCCACCAAATCGATGACCGGTCATATGATGGGCACAACGGGAGCATTAGAGGCGTTATTTTGCGTCGAAGCAATTCGCCAAAACGTGCTTCCACCAACCATCAATTACAATAACGCAGACCCGAAATGCGACCTGGACTACATCCCCAACCAGGCGCGAGAAGCGAAAATCAAGGCAGCGATCAGCAACGCTTTCGGCTTTGGTGGGCATAATGCCGTCCTCTGCCTGAAGGCCTACGACAGATAGCCGGTATCGGGCAACACAACGTGCACAGGGATTGCCGCAATATGCGAAAGTTCTGCTTCCAGTTCCATGAAGCAGGGTTTTCGCATTTGTGGACAATCCGGCAAAACCAGAGACGGGGAATATACGGAGCAATATATGCCGGGTGAATCTACGGATAGGATCGAAACCGAGTCCGCACAAATGCTTGCGGAGCGGCTTCAACTCCCCTTCAAAAACTTCACATTACTGAACCGGGCACTGACCCACCGATCGTACATCAACGAAAACCCAGACGCACTTGAAGATAATGAGCGGCTGGAATTTCTTGGCGACGCCGTCCTGGATTTTCTTGTCGGAGCCTGGCTGTACAACCACTTCCCCGAGATGGCTGAAGGCTATCTGACGCGCATGCGCTCTGCGCTTGTGGGCACAAAGCAGCTGGCGGCATACGCACGGAAATTAGAACTCGGTGGGGCGCTTCGGCTCGGACGCGGTGAGGACGAAGGCGGCGGTCGAAATCGCAATACGCTTCTTTGCGCAACCTTCGAAGCTATTGTCGGGGCGTTGTTCCTCGACGCCGGAATCGAGGCAGTAAAAGCCTTTGTGGAGCCTATGCTTGAGTCGGTTGCAGAGAAAATTATCGAGCAGCGGGACGATCTCGATCCCAAGAGCACTCTGCAAGAATGGGCCCAGGCGAACGGCAAAGGCGTTCCCCTCTACCGCGAGCTCAGCGTAACCGGACCGGACCACGAGCGCCTCTACACAATCGAAGTCGTTATTGATGGAGCGGTTTATGCATCCGGCCAGGGTAGCAGCAAACAAGCCGCCGGCAAGTCCGCCGCTGCAGAGGCGCTCGATAACCTGGGCGTTAGTAAAGGATAACTGTCCGGATTACCCGGCAGAAGAATAAATATTATGCATGTAAAATCACTCGAGCTCGTCGGCTACAAGACCTTCGCGAGCAAAACCAAATTCGAATTCTCTGACGCGATCACGGCAGTCGTCGGCCCCAATGGCTCTGGAAAATCAAACATTGCCGACGCTCTTCGCTGGGTACTGGGAGAGCAGTCGTATTCTCTACTGCGCGGAAAGAAAACGATCGACATGATTTTTTCCGGTTCAGACCAGCGGCCGCGCGCAGGCATGGCATCGGCAACGGTCACCTTTGACAATACAGAAGGTTGGCTGCCGATCGACTTTTCCGAGGTAGCCATCACCCGCCGGGCATATCGCGATGGGCAAAATGAATACCTGATCAACGGTCAAAAAGTGCGGCTGCGTGATATCAGCGAGCTGCTGGCTCGCAGCGGGCTGGCCGAACGCACCTACACGATCATCGGGCAGGGTCTCGTAGACGCGGCGCTTTCTCTAAAAGCTGAAGAACGCCGCAAGCTGTTCGAAGAGGCTGCAGGGATAGGCGTCTACCGGACGCGCCGCGAAGACGCCCTGAAACGTCTGGACACTACACGCCGTAATCTCGAGCGAGTTGAAGATATCCTTGCAGAACTTAAACCGCGCTTAAACAGCCTGAACCGCCAGGCACGCAGGGCCAAAGAATATGACCAGGTCAAGACTGACCTGCACGTGCTCCTGCGTGAGTGGTACGGTTATCACTGGCACCACCAGCAGACCGAGCTTGCTGCGGCGCGTGAAGCTGCGAGGCTGCAAGAAATCGAACTCTCCACCGCACGCAGAAAACAGTCATCTTTCGAAAAACAAATTTCCTCATTGCGCGACCGTATCCACAACCTGCGCGCAAAGCTGAACAGCTGGCACCGCGAGTTAAGCAGCTTGCACAACCGGCGAGAACGGCTGAGTCGCGAGTTGGCGGTCATTCAGGAACGCCAGCGCTCGCTGGAAGACAGGCGGAGAGCTGTTCGGAGCGAACAAACCCGGCTGAAGGAAGAACTGCGCCTTCATGAAGAACGCCTCGAACGGGTCAGGCTCGAAGTCATCCAGCATGAACAAAACGTCTCTGAGGCACGCATGCATAATCGCCAGGCACAGGAGTTGCTGGCGATACGGCAGCGTGAACGACAGGAAACTGCCCAGGAGATCCAACAGGCTGAACGGAGCATTTCCGAATCGACATCATTGGCAGCCGTTCAGACTGCACGTTTGGATGAACTGAAGAATAGAATCGATTATCTCCTTGCAGCCCAGATGGAGCTAGAGAAAATTCTCGAAACAGCAGAAGCAACCCTCGCAGAATCAGGAGCGGAAGCAAAAACCGCAGAATCCGAACTGGAAAAAGCCTCTTCAGAACGCGAGAACGCTTCGCTGGAACTCGAAGAATACCTGGGAATGATCCGGGACCTCGAAACGCAGCAGCGTGAATTGCTCCAAGCACAACAGACCGGAAAAACCGATGTCGCCAGGCTGGAAGCACAGCTGGAAGTGTTGGAACAGGCAGAGAGGGCGCATGCAGGTTATTCCGCTGGATCCAGGGCATTGCTCCTCGCACAAAAAGAAGGACGACTGCAAGGCGTCGTCAGCGCCCTGAGCAGCCGTCTGGAAATCGCTCCGGAACACGAAAATGCCGTGGCAGCAGCCCTGGGACAATTCCTTGATGCCATCATTCTCGAGTCCGACCAGGTCTCAGAATCTGCGCTTGATATTTTGCTAAAACAAAAAACGAATGGAGCCATTTTAGCGCTGGACAAGCTATCGCC
>JBFGQG010000283.1:0-5446 GCA_041564295.1 Anaerolineales bacterium
CCGATGATGGCGACGTCGAGCGGATTGCCGGTGCGCTCGACCGGACCGGGACGCGTCTCGCGCCAGGTCTCGTGATCGGTCACGAAGGCCGTCTTCTGGCCGCCGCCCATGCCCGGCATCGTCTTGGCGCGGTCGGAGAGCATGACCATTTCGAGAAGGTCGAGCGCGCGTTGTTGGCGCGCCCTGGGCGACATTCCCGCCAGCAGCATGGGGAGTTCAACGTTCTCACGGGCGGTTAAATAAGGCAGCAGATTGCGCGCCGGCTGCTGCCAGACGAACCCAACCATGTCCCGCTTGTAGCGTACGCGGTCACTTTCACCCATTTCCAGCAGATTCGCACCGGCGACTTCGAGTTTACCGGCGCTTGGAACATCCAGTCCACCAAGCAGGTTCAATAAAGTAGATTTTCCTGCACCTGAAGGGCCCACGAGCGCCATGACTTCGCCGGCTTTAACTTCAAGGTCCAACCCCTGTAAAGCGACAACTTCCAGGTTCGCGACCTTGTAAATCTTCACAAGGTTGCTGCAGAGGACGATCGGTGTGTCGTGCATATCGTCTCCTATCATTCGACGCTCAACCTGAGCATCTTGTGCACACCCATGCGCATGAGCGCGAGGACTGAAACCAGCAAAGCGAGTGTGTAAAAACCAGTTAGAAGGCCGAACATCCGGCCGATTTCAGCCCAATCAATCACGATCTGTTCTACGATTGCTCCTGAAAGGGCGAGCGAGAAAACACGGGAAAGGAACGGGCGCATAACAAGCCCCAATCCCAGACCGACGAACGTCCCGGAAAATAATCCCAAAACCATAACGATCAGGCCTTCGATGAAGATCAGGCCTAAAAGTTGTAAACCGGTCAGCCCTCCTGCCCGTAAAACGCTGAACTCAGGCGAACGACCCTGTGCCGTGAAATAATGGACGATCACAAATCCGGCAATACTCAGCGCGCTAAGAATGACTGCGTTCAAAGCGAAAGCTCGTTTTCCACCCTCCGCCAGGGTGTTCGATCTGAAAGCGGTTTTCAATGCTTCGGCATCTCCCAATATTTCGGTTCGATTATTTAAATTTGCTGTGAATTGTGCATAGGCGCCCGGCTTGAGCGAGATCCAGGCTTCCTCCTGTGCAAGGTTCACGGCTGCCCACATGTCCGGCTCCGTGAGATCGGTAAGGTCGATCAGTACGAAATCTCCGGTTAGGGTTGGGAAATCCTGGATGATCCCCCTGACTTCGACAGGGACGGATTGTTGGACGACCTGCAGCGTTAGCTCATTTTCAAGCCCGATGTCGGAAGGCAATGCCGACCTCGAGAAGATGGCAGGTGCTTTGCCTGACGGGGGATCCTTCTCCAGGATGTTCATCAAAGAAGAAATCGTGACGTTTCCGCCGATCCCTTCCGGATAAGCGGCGACTCTGCTAAACGTTTGCGGATCGACCGCCAGCAAAGTGATGAAATTGTTCCTGGGGCCCTGGATACGCATCCGGTAGACCGTGGATAACGTGTTGATGCCTGAGAACGAGCGGATGTCTGCAAGTTTTGTCCGTTTTGTGGACACCCTGAGATCGGCACCAGAGATGTAACCGGCCATTTCGAACTGGCGTGCGTCCAGAGAATCGCGAAAAGTAATGGAAAAAATCATCAGACCGGCAGCGAGTGAAATAAGGAGGACGACCCTGGATGGAGATACCGGATCACGCGCGAGGCGGGCCAGTCCGATAGGGAGGATCAAGCCTTTCCCATGAGAAAAATAAGCCAGGATTAGCCTGAGTATCCACGGGAAAAACCGCAGGAAGAGGAGGGCAACGGCGATCAGCAGTAGAGAAGGTCCAATCAGCAGTAATGGATCAGCGAGGGATGTTTCTCCAACCCGGCGCATCACGAACGAGCCGCTTTGGGATAGCTGCCAGTATGCCAGCGCACTGACCACCAGCAGGAAAATATCGAGGTTTTTTGCCTGCCATGCGTTCCTTTCAGGTGGTCGTGCCTGTATTTGCTGGTGTTCGACAACCCCACGCCCAAGTAAACTGATTCCAGGCATAACAAACGAAATCCATCCGACGAGTGCAGCCGCCAACGCCAGTATCCATGACTCCGGCGGAACTCGTGTAGAAATTTGAGTCCCGGTGAAACGGACCCATTGGCTCAATACCAGGTTGACGAGCGGCGGACCGAAAATTGCAGCGCCCGGGATCGCCAAGAAGAACCCTTCCAGAGTGAATAACGAAATCAACTGTGAAGGATGTGCACCCCGGCTGGACATCGCGGCAAATTCTGTCCGTGAACGTTCCAACATGAATGAAGTGATCATGCCGAGGGTATAGAAGACGAATATGAGTGCCTGGGCTGTGAGCAGCAGCAGGGTTACACGAGCCGTCTGCAGATGAGTGAGATAGGTCTGCAACAGGAGTGGGATTCCGCTTACCAGGCTGGTCCCATAAATCGCGAAGCCTGTTTGGGCTTTTTCGATGCCGGATTGAATGCGCGCAGCATTGACGGGATTGATCTGGTCGAGGTCGACCAACAGCCGCCAGCTCCTCTGGCTGCCTGGAAAATATTCAGCCAGGCTGCGCGGGTTCATCAGGAGAGGGACCGTGATGATGTCTTCGTTAAGCCCAAACTCGATTTCCACTTCGAATGGACGCAGGTCTTCAAACCAACCTTCAGCATGCGTGTCTGCCGCTTCAACGATCCCTACAATGTCAAACCGGGTTGAGGCGGCCGGATCGTAAAGCACATCGCCAATCACCCACCCGGTATATTCTGCTACAGATTTGCTGATCGCGATTTCCACCGGCTGAGGATCGAACATAGACGTTGGGCCGGTCAGAGCAGAAACGTGGTTCGGCGTCCTACCTTCAAGAATGACCGTATCCTGGATCAGGTTGCTGAACGACCATAACCGCACCGGATCGGACACGATTTGCGGATCAGGCTCGCCATCTGGCGAATGGTAAGCGGAATATTCCAATTCCCGCACTTCGATCCTTTCCTTGATCAGAAACCCCAGCGCATCATCAAGAACATTCTGAAGTGCAGCGTTGAAGCTTGAAATTTGTGGACCTGCAGTAAGGACAATATTCCGGGAAAATGCAGGTTCACTCGCTAAAGAGAGGTTGAGACTCCTGGCCGCGATGAGCTGTGCGTATGCCGGCAGACTTGCAACCAGCGCGCCTGTCAACACCATGCCGGAAAAGATCAGGAGGTTGATGCGCCAGTGCCGGAGAAGGCGTCGAAGGGAGAAATTAATCAGGAACATGACAAGCTTTTATGGCTTATTCATATCGAAGCGCTTCATGGACGCGGCTTTTCCACAGCGCCCATGTGGTTGCACCGAACGCGAGAACAAATGTAATGATCAGCGTAAAGAAAACCTGTCCGACAGAACGCCAGTCGGCGCGCGGGACAAAAGGCGGAATATTCAGGCTGTCTCCAAGCGTTACCGGCAAACCAGGCAGCACCAAATCGTTGAGAAAAGCACCCAGCAGTGCACCGAGGCTCAGCCCGGTCAGGATCACGAGACCCTGTTCGATTGCAAGCGAAATGTACAACTGACGAGGCGAGAGACCCATCGCCCGCAGGATGCTGAAAGAATGTGCCCTGGCACGAATGCTCAGGTAAAAGAACGTTGAAAATCCGACGATAGACATGATCGATGTGAGGAAATATCCAAGAAAAGTGACGCCTCGCAGGCCAAGCGACATGGGGTCAGCTTTGATCAACTTGCGAAGATTTTCTGCGTCCCAGGTTTCTGAAATTTCGCTCCTTGACGCAGCCGATAATTCGCCGGCCCGCAACTCTCGATTCGTTTGCAGAAGTACTTCATTGAAAGAAAATTGCCTGGAGGTTTCGTTGCTCAACCTGGTCAGGAGGCTATTACTTGACGTGATGAGAAAGCCTGCTGCCCCGGTCTCATAAAGCGTCGGGAAGTAATTAACCGTACCCATTATTTCAAACTGTATTGCCTGTCCGCCGATGAATGTTTCTACCCTGTCTCCAACCGCCAGGTCGGTCGCCTCCAGGAAACGCCTGCTGACGACTGCGGGGATGACAGTGTTTTCCCTGTCCGCGATATTGAATACAACGCCGATGTCTGATAGCGCTCGTGTGTATGAGAGGAATAATTGAACACTCGATTCGCCTGTGTAGCTGATCTGTTTCGTATACGCAAAATTGGAAATCGCGTTTGGCGCACCGCGCAGTTCGTGCGATATCACCTCAACAACGTCCTCAAAACCCTCAACGACCGTTTCCTCCCCGGTTTTGACGTCGATGACAGTGATATTGTCCAGAAAGATCCGGGTTCCTCCAGTCACCACAAATTGGCCGTTCGATTTCGCCCGATTACGGAACCAGATCGAATGCAACACCAGTGGGTAATCCGCCGATTTCAATTGTGGAAGTTCCGAGTAGACGTAACCCCAAACTTCCCTGTTTTCATCTGGGCCTGGCAATGGTGCGAGCTTCATTTCGATTTCGAAAGACTCGCCTCCGGCAGTGAATAATTTTGCGAAATAGCCGAGACGCTCTGTATCGGAACTGCCGTCGAGAGGTCTGCTTGCCGGTCCGTATGATGGTAATGCGTAGACCCACATGCCGATCTCGTCCGGTTGACCTGCGAGTTGGAGCCCAGGCGCTTCGACTTTCGTGAGCAATGTGCCGAGGACTTCTCCCATCGGTTCTTCGGAAAAATCGTGCCGGTAACCAGTGACGCCGGTAAAAGCCTGCGGGTCGATTGCAAGGAGATCAAATGTCGGGAAAGACCTGTAGTTCTTTAAATTAATCGTACCGGATGACCGCCAGACACCGACGGCCTTCTCCACCCCCGGCAGGTCCGTGAAGTCGTTCAGGGAAAGAATTTTAGAAGACTGGAGCCTGATATCGCTGCCTGCCGCGTAACGAGACCGCTCAATTTCACTCGCATTAAGGGTCGCATTCAACCCTGTCGCGAGTACTCCCAGGGCATTCGCCAGTGTGAGCAGAATGACGAGCCCGGCAAATTGGCTCGAGTTACGGGCGGTCTGCCAGAACGCCAGCGGAGCCGATAGACCGCGCCCGGCAGCAGCAATTCGGGACATACCGGCCAGCATAGGTGGGGCAATGCGGACGACGAGAGTGGCTGCACCCAGGAGGATCGTAAGAGGGGCTAGCAAGAGAAGCCAATCGACACGGCCGGTCGTCAATCCTCCATACAGCTGAAGGCGAAACAACAGGATCAATCCCAATGCCAGGAGCATGACATCGAGGTAAAGGCGCTGCCAGACCGGCGGTTTTTCTCTCCCTGTCGACTGGTCCTGTAATACGACGCTGCTCTTTAATGCAGGTCCGACAGGTAAGAGCAGCCCTGCGATGCCGGCGGCAGCACCAATGAAAGCAGCGGTCCAGGCGTTGGGTGGGATGTCAGCGGCTAATTCGGAACCGGCAAGGTCGATCAGCGGACCGAACCTGC
>JBFGQG010000284.1:0-5437 GCA_041564295.1 Anaerolineales bacterium
CCGTGCCCGGTTGCAGGGATATATTCGGATAGGCTTGAAGATGAATTGGTAAACGAACTTTTATAAAGAATTCTGGATTGCTCTTCTTTTTGGTTGTTTCCAAGGCCCACGCTGAAATCCGAACCGGATTTCACACCGCTGTCCAGGATGACGATCGTCACGCCCTGCCCCTGCAATCCCATATTCCAGACAGGTTTTACATTCAGAGTGTCGAGGTAGGTGTTTTGTGGAGCGGGCTGTGACGGTGCCGTTGGTTGGGGTTTGCCGCTGCTTTCGACCGGGCCGTCCAGCGACACCCAGCGCACCAGCCGTGAAGCGGCAAACTCCTGCACAGCGCCGGCAGGCAGGTTGGCTGCGACGGCATTGATCATATCCTGATCGTGGACGACCTCGCCACCGAGAGAGCGCACGAGCGCAGCCAGTTCGCTGTTCGGGTGGCTCTTGAAGGCGATAACGCGGACGCTGCTGTCCGGGTGAGCGGCAGCATATTCCGTCAGCGCCGGGTGGGCCTTCACCACCTCTCCGGAAGTTCCAGAGACTGCAACGAAGAGCCCGATAATAAGAGAGAAAATTACTATTGGGATGAGTATTTTTCGGGACATGAAAATCTCCTTCCAGATAAAAATAAAAAAACTCCTGGTTTGGGCTGCCTGGAGTTTTACCTGATCTTGCTCTGGCAGCCCGACTGTCGTGAGGTGATTACCTTGTAGACCGAAGCTTTGCGTCCCAGCCTTTCGACTGGTTTGCCTTTTTCAACTGCAATAATATTCAATTGATTGCTTCTGAAAAAAAACGCCCCGGAGATCGCTGCCGGGGACTTTGAACGAAAGTTCGCTTAGGCAGCTCGACCGTCATGAGGTGCAACACCTTTTAGACCGAAGCTTTGCGTCCCAGTTTTTCAACTGGTTTGCCTTTATCTGCGTTTGCTTCTTATAAGTACTTTCCATCTATTATAAGGACATTCGGGTGAGAAGTGGACGATTATGTCTCATTTCCGGTTGGTGAAAATCGCGGGAGACCACTTTAAATAGTTCAGGGGCAGAGTGTTTATAAGGATAATTCTCCGCCCCTGAAACGAATAAGGAGGTTTCTCGAAAGCTTAAATGATCGCTTAATTCCAGGCGACGCTGTTCCAGGCCACAGAGCTCCAGGTTTCCGGCTTGATACCTGAATATGTAGGTGCGCTGGACAAGGTGTGCACGCGCCCTCCGGTTGAAGTGGTACTGCTGGAAGTGGGCTGCGCTTCCCGAATATTCCCCGCTCGAGGTGTGTGTTGCGCGCCGTTCATCAAGGCCAGGGCTCCAGCTACCAGGATCGCAGCCGTACCGACGGCGATATTCGCTTCCGGCATGACGGGCTTTTCGCTTGAAACGAGAATCCCGATTTCGCCTGTACCAATTGCTGCGTTTCGTCTCACCGAGAGCATGCGCGCCGCACGAAAATTTCCAAAGAAGATAATCAAAAGTGCCGCTAAAACCAGCCATAGTCCGAATTTCAAAATCTTTGTCATGTCTAAATCCCTTATAAACTGGTTGTCATCCGGACTAAGGTCCGAAAAATAAGCTGTTCCAGGACACGCTGTTCCAGGAGACACTATTCCATGAAACCGAGTTCCACGAGACGCTGTTCCAAGATACAGAATTCCAGCTGACCGAATTCCAGCTGACCGGGTCATCGCCGGTCCAGAGGAGCTGGCTGGCTGTGAGCCCGGTGTTCGCGGACTCGGAGGACGTGCCGGTAACGGCAGCATACACGTTCATGTACGGGTACCCGGCCAGGGTTGATGCTGTGCTGAGGAGGCGATATTTAATCTGGTCCGGCGTCAGGTGCGGCTCATCTTGAAGCAGCAGCGCTGCTGCGCCGGAGACCATCGGGGCCGACATCGATGTGCCGCTGGCCCTGAAGTATTCGCCGTTCATGAGCACGCGCTCAGGATACAGCAGCTTCCAGTTACTGGCACTCGAAGAGAGGATGCTGACGATGTTTTTCCCTGGAGCCAGTAAATCGGGCTTATGGAAACCCTCCAAAGTGGTGCCGAAGGCGGAGAAAGACGCCATGATATCGTCCGACCGGGATGCATTTCCCTTCTCATTTGTGGAGCCAACCGTGATGATGAAGGGGTCGTTGGCTGGGGCAGCTCGAACGGTGTTATATCCGGTGGTGAGGCCGCTGTTGCCAGCAGAGGCGACGACGACGATACCGTTGAACCACAGGATCTCGGCTGCAGCGCTGATGGGGCTGGCGTGGTAGGAGCTTTCAACAGAAGAGTTGAGAGAAAGGTTGACAACACGGATACCGTATTCTGCCTGGTGGTCGTACACCCACTGCATGGCGGCAACGACGTCCGATTCGTAAGACATGCCGAATGAATCGCTGACGCGCAGGCCAATCAGGTTGGCGTTTGGCGCTATACCGGTGTAGAGGTAGTTCGATAAATAGCCACTACCGGCGGCGATGCCGGCGACCAGTGTGCCGTGACCGTAAACATCGCCTTTATCGTTGCTGTCAGCCACAAGTGATAATTGGACCAGAAGACGGGATTCCGGTTTGCCGGTCGTGGGATCGACCTGCAGGTCCTTCGCATAGTGCACGCCGCTGTCGATCACGGCGATCGTAATGCCGTCGCCGCGAATCCCCATATCCCAAACCGGACGCACATTCAATGTATCCAGATAGTAATTCTGAACGCTCTGGCCCGGAATGGATGGGCCGGGCTTGGCTGCTTCCTCAACAGTGCCGTCCATAGCCACCCAGCGGACCATCTGAGAGCCGGCCAGTTCCCCCACAACGCTCGTTGGCATGATCGCAGCAACGGCATCAATGATATCGAGCTCGTGAACGACCTCGCCACCGAGGGAACGCACGAGGTCCGCCAGTTCATTGTTTGGGTGCGCCTTGAACGCCATGATGCGCACACTGCTGTCCTGATGGGCTGCAGCGTACTCCATCAAGGCTGGCTGGGCTTTTAAGGCGCTGCCACGATCGGAGGAGCTCGCAGCCGCGCCAATAAGCCCAAAGACCAGGGCTAGAAGAATAAAGGGGACGAATATTTTTCGGGACATCAAATTTCCTTTCTCGACAAAAATCCCAGGACTGTGCAACTCGGCATATGTCTTTTTATTTGTAAAGACTGATATCTGCCGAATTGCGGAGTAATCAGATGGATAATCGCTTTCTAAAAGATAAAAAACGTCTGGCTGATTACTCGGCTGCCTGGGATTTTTGAGCGTTGGTTCGCTTAGGCAGCCCGACTGTCGTATGGCATGAACCACTTAGACCGCAGCTTTGCGTCCCAACCTTTCGGCTGGTTTGCCTTTTTCTGTCGCGAAAATATTCAATTGTTAACTTGTCAAAAAAAAACACCCCGGGGATGGCTGCCGGGGTATTTGAACATAAGTTCGCATAGGCAGCCCGACTGTCGTATGGTATGAACCACTTAGACCGAAGCTTTGCGTCCCGGCCTTTCGACCGGTTTGCCTTTTCTATAGCGATAGTACCGCGAATGGAGTTCTGGTAAAAAATCGCTCCTTTTATTAATGAAACTTAACACTCATTATAGCTAATCAAAAACAATTGTGGTGCATTGTGTCTCATTTCCGGTGGGCGAATTTGTTTTGATCAATCCATTGAGGACTATTCCACCCACGTCGGCTGAAAAATATCCTGATCGGAATGTTGCTCCCTCCCGATCAGGATAATGAGCACTGTGAAGATGATACCGACCACTATGGACGAACGACTTCAAACTGGATGGCCATGGTTAATCTTTCCTGTAACTTTAAGGTGGCTTTTTCAGCCCCTGGATGCTCTCAGATTCAGAAACTGGAAGCAACGCTCGTTGGTCGGATAATCCGATAAGACGGACAGCGCTGAGATTGCTGGCATGAAGCCATTTTTCAAGAGTGCGTTCATTTCAACTCTCTGGCGACCATGTCGGAACGAGGATCAGGGTCCTAAGAAGATCGAGTTCCAGGACACACTGTTCCAGGAGACCGAATTCCAGGAAACCGAATTCCAGGAGACGGAATTCCACGAGACGGAGTTCCAGGAAACCGAGTTCCAGTTGATCGGATTGCTCCCGGTCCAGAGGAGCTGGCTGGGCGTCTGGCCGGTATTGGCGCTCCCGGTCGAGGTTCCAGTGACGACCTTGTAGACATCCAGATAAGCGAACTGGTTGCCATCGCTCGAAAGATTGGAACTGGCATTCAGCAGGCGGTATTTGACCTGGTCGGGTGTCAGGTTGGGCTCATCCTGCAGCAGCAGGGCTACTGCGCCAGACACCATCGGGGCTGACATCGAAGTGCCGCTGGCTCTGATGTAATCCTTCCCGATGACGTAATCGGGATATAAGTTTGCCCAATCCGAAGTGCTGGCAAGCACGCTGATGATGTCTTTACCGGGTGCAACGATTTCCGGCTTGTAATGACCGTCAATCGTGTTGCCCCTGGCGGAAAACGGCGCCACATTATCGTCGGAAAGTTTGGCGGTGCCTTTTTCATCAGTCGCGCCCACAGTGATGATGAACGGATCATGCGCCGGGCTGGCCTTGACGGTGTTGTACCCGCCGGCAGGACCTTTATTGCCGGCTGACGCCACCACGACAATGCCGTTGAACCAGAGGACTTCCGCCGCGGCGCTCATGGCGCTGGTATGGTAAGAGCTCTCCACCGCGGAATTGAACGACATATTCACGATGCGGATGTTGTAGGTTGCCTTATTGTCGTAGATCCACTGCATGGCCGCGACAACATCCGACTCGTAGCTCTTTCCGGATGGGCCGGCGATCTGGAGACCGATCAGGTTGACTTCCGGAGCAATTCCGACATAAAATCCGTTGGAAGCAGCGCCGTTGCCGCCGGCGATGCCGGCCACATGCGTGCCGTGCCCCGCTGAATTTACATAAAGTTCCGAATTCGATGTTCCACCGTTATCATTAAATGAGCCTGTGAACAGGATCCTGGAATTCTCGGCATCAGTTTTTTTGCCGACTCCAACATTAAAATCAGCGCCTCTTTTCACGCCGCTATCCAGAATGACGAGCGTGACGCCTTTCCCTGTCAGGCCCATATTCCAGACAGGTTTTACATTCACCGTGTCGTGGTAGAAGTTGGGTGGATAGTTATCTTTCTTTCCTAAGGCTTGTCCGCTGCTTTCCACTTCACCATCTGGCGACACCCAGCGGACCAGCTGCGAGCCGGCAAACTCCTTTAAGGCGCTTGCAGGCAGTTTGACCGCTACGGCATGGATCATGTCCAGGTCATGGACAATCTCTCCGCCGAGGGAGTGCACAAATGCAGAAAGCTCGCTGTTCGGGTGGCTCCTGAACGCGATAACGCGCAGGCTTTTGTCCGGATGGGTTTCTGCGTATTCAACCAGGGCCGGATGGGCTTTTTCCGCACCGCTGGGGATACCAGCAGCAACTGTGAAAAGACCCAGG
>JBFGQG010000285.1:0-5418 GCA_041564295.1 Anaerolineales bacterium
CTACACTGCCGGTCAGTCTGTGAAAGCTGCCGGCGCGGCGAACGTTTACCTCGGCCCCGGCACCAATTACGCGGTTTTGTCCGGGGTAAATTCCGGCGCGCCGGGGACGATCATGCAGCATGCCAACAACCTCAATGGTGTGTTCGCAAAAGGTGAATACTGGTGGAAGGTCAATTTCAGCGGCGTCAGGGGATGGATTCCCGAGACCTCCCTGACTCCCTCCCCATAACTGGCAAAATGAAACCTGAACTCACAATCCAGGCGCTAAAACTTTTCCAATCGCCGGAGAAGGCGGAAATGGCTGCAGAAATCCTCCACCTGGCTTTTCGCGAACACTATCCGGATTCCTGGTCGGATATGCCATCTGCGCGTGAAGAGGTCTCCGAACTGCTCGCCGAAGAGAAACTGCTACTCATCGCAGAAAGCCCGGACGGACGAGTGCTCGGGTGGATTGGGGGGCTGCCGGAATACGATGGGAACGTCTGGGAACTCCACCCGTTGGCTGTCCATCCGGACTTCCAGCGGCAGGGAATTGGTCGAGCACTGGTCGCCGCCTTCGAAGAGGAGGTGCGCGCCCGAGGATGCTACACGATCATGCTCGGTACGGATGACGAGGACGGCAGCACCAGTCTTTCCGGTAAAGACCTGTTCGTCGATCCTTTTGGTGAAATCAACACGATCCGCAATTACAAAGGGCATCCGTATTCGTTTTATGAGAAATGCGGCTTCCGGATCATCGGCGTGCTGCCGGATGCAAACGGGTTCGGAAAGCCGGATATCTTAATGGCCAAAAGCGTTCGGCGTTGACCCGCTCCTCTCTTTGTGGCATAATCAGGCTATTATCGCACCTGACAACCCATCTTGAAATGCAGTGATGGAGACGAGTAGCCCTGTCAGACTTCGACAGCGAGTCCGGGATTAGTGTGAGCCGGATCGAAGACCCGGGGTAAAAATCCCTCCGGAGCAGTAAGCTGAACGCAGATGCCAGTAAGCGAGCCGGGTTTGCCGCCCGTTATCCCGTGCACGAGTATCGCCGTCCCCAATACGGCCGCACTCGATTGAGCGCCTGTTTCAGACAGGAACCGGGGTGGTACCGCGGGAGTTAACACTTACTCTCGTCCCTTATCAGGGATGGGAGTATTTTTTTTGCATTCCGACAAAAGAAAATTACAAAGCAGGAGTATTTTATGACCTTCAAACCTGTTCCCAATAAAGTGGATTACGTATCACAGGAATATGATGTCCTCGATTTCTGGAATATGTCTAACGCCTTTGAAAAAATGCGCGAAATCCACCGCGGCGAGCCGAAGTGGTCCTTTCTCGACGGTCCGATCACTGCCAACAACCCGATGGGCGTGCACCACGGTTGGGGCCGCACTTTCAAGGATCTCTACAACCGCTTCTGGACCATGCGAGGCCGCGAACTGCGCTACCAGCAGGGATTTGACTGCCAGGGACTCTGGGTGGAGGTCGAGGTTGAGCGTGAATTGGGTTTCGAATCGAAAAAAGACATCGAATCGTACGGTCTCGAGAAATTCATCCGTAAATGCAAAGAGCGCGTGTTGAAGTACGCAGCAGTCCAGACAGAACAATCCATCCGGCTCGGTTACTGGATGGACTGGAACGACCCGGATGAACTACGCATGCTGGCAGAACTCCTGGAAAAAGATCCGACCCAGACGTTCACCCTCGCTCGCAACCATGGTCCTGTCACAGATACTGTTGAACAGCTGGTGGGCAAACTCGGCCTCGAGGAACTGGAAGGCAGCTATTTCACATTCTCGAATGAGAACAACTACATGATCTGGGCTTTCCTGAAGAAATGCTGGGAAAACGGCTGGCTCTACCGCGGCGCAGACTCGATGCCCTGGTGCCCGCGCTGTGCGACGGCCATCAGCCAGCACGAGATCGTCACCGACGGGTACGCCGAACTGACGCACCCTTCCGTCACGCTGCGCTTCCCCCTGCGCGGGCGCACAAACGAAGCGCTCCTCGTCTGGACCACGACGCCCTGGACGCTGACGAGCAACGTCGCTGCCGCCGTCGGCCCGGAGCTGACCTACGCCAAAGTGCAGCAAGGCAGTGAATTCTTTTATCTCTCGAAAGGCACCCTGCACATGCTCCAGGGTGAATTCAAGGTGGTCGCTGAGCTAAAAGGCACGGAGATGGAAGGCTGGACCTACGACGGACCTTTCGACGACCTCGAAGCAGCCAATACGACAGGCGGTGTGACCTTCCTGCGCAAACTGGTGGAAGGCGTTTCCGCAACCGCGAAAGAAGCCCACCAGATCATCCTCTGGGACGAGGTCAGCGACGAAGAAGGCACCGGGATCGTCCACATCGCTCCGGGATGCGGCAAGGAAGACTTCGAACTCGGGAAAGAAGGCGGATTGCCCATGATCGCCCCGCTGACGGATGAGGGGATCTTTCTTAGCGAATTCGGTTTCCTCGCAGGCGTCGACGCAAAAGAGGACGGTCACCGGCAATTGATCTTCGATAACCTTGAGGAAAAGGGCCTGCTTTACAAGGTAGAGGACTATACCCACCGATACCCGACCTGCTGGCGTTGCAAAACAGAACTGGTCTTCCGCTTGGTGGATGAGTGGTTTATCCACATGGGTGAAAACTTTAATAAGCCGCGCGAAGTACTCACGCCGGAAGAGAAAAATGCCTCCCTGCGCTACCAGATGATGGACGTTGTCGACCAGATCCGCTGGATACCCGAATTCGGTCACGCCCGTGAGATGGACTGGCTGCGGAATATGCACGATTGGTTGATCTCCAAGAAACGCTATTGGGGTTTGGCGCTGCCGATCTGGGTTTGCGATGAATGCGATCACTTCGATGTAATCGGCAGCGACGACGAACTGGAAGAGCGTGCAGTGGAAGGCTGGGAAACGTTCAAGGGCCACACTCCGCACCGCCCGTTCATCGACGCCGTCAAAGTAGCCTGCACGAAGTGCGGCGGAAAGATGAACCGCGTCGCCGATGTCGGCAATCCCTGGCTGGACGCAGGGATCGTCAGCTTCTCGACGCTCGGTTACCGCACCAGCCCGGAACGATGGAAAGAATGGTTTCCGGCCGATTTTGTCACTGAATCTTTCCCCGGCCAGTTCCGAAACTGGTTCTACAGCCTCCTGGCAATGTCGACCGTTCTTGAAAATACAGCGCCGTTCAAAACCCTGTTCGGATATGCGACCCTCTTTGCCGAAGATGGGCGTGAGATGCACAAATCCTGGGGCAATTCGATTGAATTCAACGAAGCCGCGAACCAGATGGGCGTCGATACAATGCGCTGGCTCTACTGCGCGCACAAACCGGAAAACAATCTCCTGTTCGGCTACAATCGGGCGGACGAAGTGCGCCGGCGTTTCCTGATACCCCTCTGGAACATCTATTCATTTTTCGTTACCTATGCCAACCTGGACGGATGGCACCCCCCGCATTCCGATCCGGACCATACTGGTGAAGAATCGGCGAATTTCGACCCTGACCATCCCGAAGGCCCGACCCCGCAGAGCGGCAACGCGCTTGACCGCTGGATCCTCGCACGGTTGAACCAGGTGATTGAGCGCGTGACACGCTCGCTGGAGGACTACGATGCGTTTGCTGCCACACTTGCGATTGAACCCCTGATCGAGGACCTTTCGAACTGGTACGTCCGCCGTTCGAGGCGGCGCTTCTGGAAAAGTGAGCTCGACGACGATAAGCAGGCCGCATACAGCACGCTGTATCATGTCCTCGTCAGGCTGGGAAAAATCCTCGCGCCTTTCACGCCGTTCGTGACCGAAGTGATGTACCAGAATCTCGTTACCGGGGTATATCCTGAGGCGCACATGAGTGTCCACCATACTTATTGGCCTGAAGTTGATGAAAGTGCCCTCGACCAGGTGCTGGTTGAGCAGATGGAACTGGCCCGCCAGGTCGCCAGCATGGGGCTGAGCGCACGCAGCGGCGCAAACCTGAAAGTGCGCCAGCCTTTAAGCAAGGTGATGGTCCACGTCAGTGAAGGGATGGCCGAACTGTCCGAAGAACTGGTAGAAATCGTGTCGGACGAGCTAAACGTGAAGGCGTTCGAATTCGTGGATGACCCGGGCTTGCTGGTCAGCTACCGCGTCCTGCCGAACAACAAGCTGCTTGGGCCGAAATTGGGCGCAGATTTTCCAAAACTGCGCAGCGCACTTGCCGGGATGGACCCGGCGAAAATCGCGGCTTCCGTCGCTGCAGGAAAAGAGGTCGAAGTCAGCCTCGAAGCTGGGACCACGGTCCACCTGCTGCCGGAAGAACTCTTGATTGAAACGCACGCAGCGGAAGGGCTTGCAACGACAACGGATAAATACGTTACTGTCGGAATCGATTCCGTCATCACCCCGGATCTGAAAGCGGAGGGTCTTGCACGCGAAATCGTTCGCCGGCTTCAGGACATGCGGAAGAAGGCTGATTTCAATATCGAAGACCGGATCAACACCTGGTATTCCGCTGGTGAAGAACTGTCAGCCGTTATTCTCCGCTGGCGGGATTATGTCATGGCAGAGACGCTGTCCCGGTCGCTTGCGGAAGGTTCCGCACCGGATGATGCATTCACAGAAACGCACCAACTCGATGAGGAAGAAATCACACTTTGGGTGCGCAAGGCGTGACGTTTTCAGCGCGTTAAAAATTCAACAATACCAGTTATTTATCCAAACTGCAGGGTGAAGGGTAAAAAAATCTCCTTCACCCTGCGGCGTACATAACGGTCGTCGCATGCCGACCACCCCCCTCATCAATCCGTTACCATGGGCGCATGAGAATCGCCCGACAACCCTCCAGAAACCGTTTCTACCGCTTCATCTGGGCCGCCCTACTCATCCTCGCAATCTCCGCATCCGCTAATTTTCCCAAAACTCATTTGTCAATCTGCGTCGTGCAGGGCCGGCTGCTCGACTCGCGGTACGACGGATTGCCAGTTAATGTGGAAGGCATAGTCACGATCGATCTGGATGAGACCTACCGGAAAGGCTTTTTTATTCAGGACGAAAACTGCGACGGTGATCCATCCACGTCCGACGCAATCTTCATCTACATTGGTGATAAAGCCGATGTGGTATCTGTAGGCGACCACGTTATCGTACGTGGGTGGGTCAATGAGTTTTACGGGTTGACGGAAATCAGTGCCAGGCCGAATCACATCGAAATCATCGGCCAAAAACCGCTGCCGGATCCGGTTGGTTTTTCCCCGCCATGGTCTCCGGCGGCTTCCGCCGCTTATTTCGAAGCGCATGAAGGGATGCGGATCACAATGGCGGATGTGACCGTCGTAGGTCCCTCGACAGCGCGGGGCGAAGCGTACGCGGTCGCATCCATTTGGAACCAGAACCGGGTCTACCATGGAGCGGACGCAGGTACAGTGGTGAAAATCGGTGGAGAAACGCCGGA
>JBFGQG010000286.1:0-5405 GCA_041564295.1 Anaerolineales bacterium
AGGGCATTTTCGAACTTGGCTTCCGCTTGAAACGGCGGATCGTCAACGTGCAGGAGATGTTCGACCGACAAACTAAAACATGGACCATGTTGGAGCCGAAATGGTTTTCACCGCTTTATCCCCGGCTGCACCTGCTGCCTGAAGGCCGCGTGTTTTATACAGGCGTACATAATCTGGATAATGGCGCCTCCAGATTTGTGATCCGCTCGTCTGGAAGTCGTGATCATCCCCAACTCTTAGAAGGGATGGTGTTGTTGGTTCGTAAGGAATGGTCCGGCTGCCGCGTCATATTAAAATAAGTTCTTCAGAAGCGTTCTATCTAAACCGGAGGGCAATGACAGACTCAGACCTGATCACACGCTACAACTACGACGAATTCATCCAATTAAAGTTCGTCCCTTGGATGCGGTTTGACCAAAGCCCGAACCTGGGCGAACCTGCGCCTGATTTCCCGCTCTGGGACCTGGACCAGAAAAAAACTACTTTAAGGGAAATCATCTCACAGAACCGTTATACGGTCGTCGAGTTCGGCAGCTTTACCTGACCTTATTGTGGGATGGCGTCGCCATCCATGAATGCAATTGCTGATCAATACGCCGGTATGGACGTCGGCTCGATATTCCTGTATACACACGAAGCGCATCCGGGCGAATATTACCCACACCTCACATCAATGGAGCAAAAGTTCCGCCACGCTGAGGCGCTGAGGGATGTTTTAAAAGTGACGCGCCCAATTTATATCGACTCCCTGGACGGCGCCTGCCACAGGGCGTACGGCTCGATGCCAAACATGAGCTGGATTTTCTCGCGAGCCGGCATCCCGATCTACAAGTCCGATTGGACCGATTCACACAGCGTCGAGAACGCCATCCGGTATTTCCTCGAGGTCTCAGACCGCCGCAGGAACGGCGAGAGGATGGCGCCATTCCGTGTGGAAAGGCTCGATTTCCGCGTCCAGGACCAGGATGCGTTTTATAAAGGCCTCGCTCGCAACGGACCGAAGGCTGTGCGTGAGTTTCAAGAAGCTTTTTCCTGAGATCGTACTGCCTGTTCGCCTTTCCCTTTCACGGTGAAATCAGCATTTCCTTGACTTTCTCTTACCGATCCAATACTATATTTACAGCCCAGTTCAGGAAACCGTCCTTGAGTGAACCGGCTGTCCGATGATTTCAGACTTAAATAAGAAGACGAATTTGCAAAGCGAGCGCCTTGAGGCGCTGTATCATCTCGCGGTCGAACTATCTGCCCTGCGAGACATGAAGCTCGTCCTGGATACCGCACTTCAGCACTGCCTCAACCTGACAGAATCACAGTTCGGTTTCATCGGCCTCAACACGGATGATGGTACGGCAATGGACGTCGTCGCCATCCACGGGTTCCATCCCACCGCCAAATTCTATAAAGAATTTCGCCTGATACCCCTCAGGCCAAACATCTTTGCCCGCGTCGTGCTTGAAAATCGCCCTATCCGTTCGGCCGACGCCCGCACGGACCCGACGCGCGTCGGCCAGCCGCCTGGTCACCCGCCCGTGAAGGCCTTTCTCGGTGTCCCACTGCTATTTAAAGATGAACCGATCGGGATGATCGGAGTTGCCAACCGGCCCGGCCAATACGAAGACGACCATGAGCAGCTCCTCATGACGTATGCAGCGCAGGTCTCGATCGTCATCCGAAACGCCCAGCTCTACGAAGCCCTGACGACATCCCAGGAAGACCTGGCTCGCCAGGTCTCCAGGCGCACCCGCGAGCTGCAGAAAGCCAAAGAAGCGCTAGCAAAAAAAGCGGAGCAGCTGACCCGGCTTTTAAAGGAAACGGTCGAAATCCAGGAAAAGGAGCGGCTCCGCATTTCACAGGATATTCATGACGGGATCAACCAGCTGATCATCGGCGGTTTGCTCGAATTGAAATCCGGGCGCGAAAGGTTGAACCAGAGGAAAATCAACGAGGCTGAAAAGTCGTTCGAAGATGTCCAGACCATCCTCCACCGGGTGGACCGGGAGCTAAGACGGATTGTCCACGACCTGCGGCCGCCTACACTGGATTCCCTCGGACTCGCTCCTGCGTTGAGGATCTATTCAAAACTTTTCGAACAATACGCAGGCATTCCATGCTTTTTTGTTTGTGAAGGTGACCCCGTTCGTCTACCACCAGAAACGGAAATCGGCATCTATCGCCTTGCCCAGGAGGCGCTGCAGAACATCAGTGCACATGCCGAAGCGAAAAATGCCGGTGTGGAAATGCGGTTTACGAACGAAAAACTAATCCTCGAAATTTCCGATGCCGGCAAAGGCTTCGACATTCACCAGGTCTTTGAGATCGGCTCACGGCATTTTGGCCTGCTCAGCATGCTGGAGCGGACGGAGAGCTTCGGGGGCGAATTGAATATTGAATCTCATCCTGGCCGCGGTACTGTCGTCCACCTCACGGTGCCGTACGTAAACGGTAAAAACTCTGAAAAGGAGATTCTCCAATGACGAAGATTCGGATTCTCGTCGTTGACGATCATCTGATCGTCCGGCAGGGCGTTCGCAGCCTTTTATCCAACTATGGAGAATTCGAAATTATCGGGGAAGCCGAATCGGGGGAGCAGGCGCTTGCATATGTAAAAGAATATTCTCCGGATATCGTCCTGCTGGATATCCGTATGCCAGGTGAAGGCGGTCTGGAAGTGCTCAGGAATTTGCGGCGGGAGTATCCGCACGTCAAAGTACTCATGCTGACCTCCTATCACGAAGATGAATACATTATGGGCGCGCTCAAGGGGGAAGCGCATGGATACGTGCTCAAGAGCGTGTCTGATGAAACGCTGGTGCAGGCGATCCATTCGGTGATCAAGGGAGAACCGGTGATCAGCCCGAAAATCATGGAGCGGTTGATCCAGCACATTATCGGAGAAGACAAAAAGGACCAGCCGGTCAAAATAGAGGAGCATGAAGACCGGGAGATTTTGCGGTATATGGCTGCGGGAGACAGCAACCTGCAGATTGCATCGAAGTTGTACATGAGTGAGACTACGGTTAAACGCAAGCTAAAAAAAATTTTCCGCAAGTTGAACGTCGACACGCGCGCTCAGGCTGCGGCGGAAGCGGTTCGCCGGGGACTGATTTAGGTGAGGGCCGGCGGCGGAAGCGGTTCGCCGCGGACTGATCTGAGATGACCTGATCGGGTCATGAATCCGGACCGGTTAGGCCTGTAAAAATACAGCCGTATTCTTTATGATATAGGTTGAGGGTTGTCCTTGTTTAGGCGAAAGGGTGGGGGAGATGTGTACAACCAGGAATGATTATTACGATTATTTTCAGGATTTTTGATTTCGTTCCAATCTGCAGCAAAGGAGGTTTTTTGCAACGTTTTCGTGCTCCATTCGTTCTGAGTTGAATTTCCAGGAGGCAGCACATGATCCCACCCAAATTCGATTATCAAGCGCCGACGAATCTTGAGGATGCGTTGGCATTGCTTTCCGCAAATGCGGAGGCGAAAATTCTTTCCGGCGGGCAGAGCCTGATTCCGATGATGCGATTTCGCCTCGCAAGTCCTCAGGTTGTTGTCGACATCAATCGAATAGACGGACTGTCGTACATCCGTGAAGAGGACGGCTGGTTGAAGATCGGCGCGATGACGCGCGAATCCACATTGGATGAATCCGATCTCGTAAAGTCAAAATATCCTTTGCTGGCCGACACGGCAAAAATGATTGCTGATCCGCTTGTCCGAAACCGCGCCACGGTCGGCGGAAACCTCGCACACGCAGATCCTGCTAATGACCATCCTGCGACAATGCTGGCGTACGGCGCCGAGATCGTTGCCACTGGCCCCGGTGGGCCGCGCGTCATTCCGGTTTCAGATTTCTTTGTAGGACCCTTTGAACCCGCTCTAGAACATAACGAAATCCTGACCGAGGTCCGCATTCCACAGGCGAACGGTTCATCCGGTGGGGCCTACATGAAACTCGAGCGCAAAGTCGGAGATTTCGCGACGGCTGCGGTGGCTGTCCAGCTGAAATTGGCCGCCGATGGGACGTGCGAATCGGTTGGTATTGGCCTCACCAATGTCGGACTGACACCGATCCGGGCCAGCGAAGCGGAAGCCGTCTTGCGCGGCAAAGCGCTGACGGATGCTGCGATCAAAGAAGCCGCCGGCCTTGCCGCTGCAGCAGCAGACCCGGAGCCGGATTACCGCGGATCCGTCGAATATAAGAAGTCACTCGTCAAGACATTGACCGTTCGGGCCCTGCGCCTGGCAGCAGAACGCGCCCGGGGAGGAGCAGCATGAGCACACACAAGATCAGCCTTACAGTAAACGGAGTAATGCAGGAGGCAGAAGTCGAAGCTCGATTGCTCCTCGTCCACTTTATTCGTGAGAGCCTGAACCTGACCGGTACACATATCGGATGCGACACCACTTCCTGTGGGGCGTGTACCGTGATGCTCGACGGCGTACCGGTTAAATCCTGCACAGTTTTCGCCGTTCAGGCAGACGGTGGTTCCGTAAAGACCGTAGAAGGACTGGCCCAGAACGGAAACCTGCATCCGATCCAGGAAGGCTTTCATGAAAAACACGGCCTGCAGTGCGGATTTTGCACACCCGGCATGATGATTACGACCTCAGCCCTGTTAGAAAAGAACCCAAATCCGACAGAGGACGATATCCGGTGGGGGATTTCCGGAAACCTCTGCCGCTGCACGGGCTATACCAATATTGTTAAGGCCGTTCAATACGCTGCTGAGAAAATGCAGCAGGATGCGGGATAGGAGAGTAACATGTCTGACGAAGTTAAAGGCTTAGGCCACAGTAGAAAACGTGTTGAAGACGCGCGCTTCATCCGCGGCAAAGGCAACTATATCGATGACATGAAGCTGCCCGGCATGCTTCACCTCGACATTGTCAGAAGCCCGTATGCGCATGCAAAAATCAAGAGCATTAACGGCGAAAAAGCCATGTCCATTCCCGGTGTGCTCGCTGTTCTCGACGGAAAAGCGCTGGAGCAGTACGGCGTCCACAATATGCCAACGTTGATGAGCGATACACAGAATGTCCTGCCCGTGGACACCGTCAAATACCAGTACCAGGAGGTCGCCGCAGTTCTCGCGACCGACAGGTATACTGCTGCAGACGGCGTCGCCGCTGTCGAGGTTGATTACGAACCCCTGCCGGTTGTCGTCGATCCGAAGAAAGCCCTGGAACCCGGCGCAACCATCGTTCGCCCGGACAAAGGCAGCAACCATATCTGGCACTGGGAATGGGGCGACCGCGAGGGGACCGACGCAGCCTTCGATGCTGCTGAAGTCGTTGTGAAAGAAGATATCTACATCCCACGTATTCACGTCTCTTCTATTGAGACGTGTGGATGTGTGGCTAAATGGGACCCAATTGAGACCCACCTGACGCTCTGGATGACCACACAG
>JBFGQG010000287.1:0-5401 GCA_041564295.1 Anaerolineales bacterium
AGCCGCAGCATCTCCGCGCTGTCGAAGAGAGTCGGCATGGACGGCGATTCGGTCATTGCACACATGGAAATCCTGAGCAAAACCGGCGTCGTTTCCCTTCAGAAACAGGCCGACGGTGAGGTCACCTACCTGCTGGCTGAAAAGGCCCTGGAAGAAATGTCGAAGCGGCAGTTCAATCGGGCCCGCTCGCTCCAGCAGCGCGAACCGGATATGCGTGACATCGGCAGCCAGTTTTCGCCGGAGGAGCAGAAGTACATCCGAAGTTTCACCGATCGGAACGGGATCATCAAGCACCTGCCTGCGCTGACCAAGAAAGCCAAGCTCCTAGCCGTTCTGCGCTACGCCATGCAGGACCTCGTTCCCGGACAAGTGTATTCCGAGAAAGCCTTCAACCAGGCTTTATCGCGCTTCACACGCGACGCGGCTTCCGTCCGACGCTACCTGGTGGATTTCGGTTATATCGATCGTGAAGTCGATGGGTCGGCTTACTGGTTGATGGAGGGCGAGCATGATTGACAAAAACACGTCCCAACTGCTCGTCTTTTTCAGCGCACTTTCAGACGCCAACCGGCTCAAAATCGTCGGGCTGCTGGCCCAGGACGACTTCAGCGTGGAAGAACTGGCCGAGATGCTGCAGCTGCGACCGTCAACCGTCTCCCACCACCTATCGAAGCTCGGAAAAGTCGGCCTTGTCTCCGCGCGGGCTGAGAGCTATTACAACGTTTACCACCTGAACACGGATATGCTCTCCCGCCTGGCAAAGCTGATGCTGTCGGAGGAAGCACTCCCGCAGCTCGCGGCCGACGTCGACATGGACGCCTACGACAAGAAAATCGTGCAGCACTTCACGCGGCCGGACGGCAGCCTCAAGACCATCCCGGCCCAACGGAAGAAATTAGAAGCAATTCTACGGTACGTGGTGGCAAACTTCGACAAGGGCACGGACTACGCTGAACGAGACGTCAACGAAATCCTGGCCCGCTTCCACGAAGATACAGGCACATTACGTCGTGAACTCGTCAGCCTGGGTTTTCTCGTGCGCGATCCAAAAGGCGAAGCGTACCAGCGTACGGGAGACGCCTAGCGCTGCCGAACAACTTCGAACATGAGGATTCCGGCCGCGACGGCCGCATTAAGTGACTCTGTCCCCCCGGGCATCGGAATGCTCACGCCCTTGGGATGCAGCATTTCGATCGCCTTTCCAGCACCATGCGCTTCCCCACCGATCACCAGTCCGACCGGACCAGAGAAATCCGCGTCCGTGTAAGCGATTTCACCGCGCGCATCTGCCATGTACATGTTCAGACCGGAAGACAGGTTTAGAATATCTTTCCAGTCGAGCAGTCGGACCGGCAGCCGGAAGTGTGCGCCCATTCCGGCTCGAACAACCTTGGGAGCAAAGGGGTCGGCACAACCTGGCCCCAGGATCACAAGATCCGCTCCCGCTGCGGTCGCCGTGCGGAGGATCGTGCCGACGTTGCCGGGGTCGCGCACACCATCCAGGATGACGGCAAAGCGGATAACTTCCGGCAGCGACAGGGCCAGCTGCGCCACAACGGCGATGATGCCCTGTGGAGTTTGCGTGTCAGCTGCGGCCTGCATAACCGCATCGCTAACCTCCAGCAGGTCTACACCGGATTCTCGAACGTTGTCTAAGAGGCCTTCATCGACTTTCCCACTGTAAAGCATGGTTTCCGGCCTGACGCCTGACGCCAGACATTCGCCAACAAGGCGGGCGCCTTCGATAACGAACAGGCCCGTCTTGCGGCGGTAGCGCGGCTGAGCCTGGAGCTTGCGGATGTGCTGGATAGTCGGGTTTTTTACAGAGGTCAGCATGTCAGTCGGGAAACTCGTTCTTAAATACCGTCAGGAAATCTTCCAGCGTCCCTGCATCAAAAAGGACGATGCGCACCACTTTCACGGATGACTCGACATCCTCTTCGAAGTGGCTGCAAACTGCTCTATAAATAAACCCGGCAGCCCGCCTGCGCGGGAAACGAAAAATTCCTGTTGAGATGGCGGGCATCGCGATCGTCGCCAGCTCGAGTGATGCGGCCATCCGAAGCGTCCCCGTCACTGCAGCTGTGAGTTTTGCGTCTTCATCGCCGCTGCCCCAGACAGGCCCGACGGCATGGATCACGTAACGGGCTGGCAGATTGCCTCCGGACGTGTAACCGGGACGCTCGTGGGTGACGGGTCCGTTCTGTTGCACCCAGGCCCGGCTTTCTTCAATAACGACCGGGCCGCCTTTTCGTGCGATCACAGCTGCCACGCCGCCTCCATGGTGCAGGAGCGCATTTGCTGCGTTGACGATCGCGTCGACGCTTTCCAGGGTAATGTCACCCTGTACTAGTTCAAGTCGCCGGCCTTCAGGGAAGACTTTTATAGCAACGGTTGTGTTCATATGCCGCCTTCGTTGAACGGATTTTATCAAACAAAAAGCCCCCGGATTGGGGGCTTTAACTCGTTTGCGTTATCGTTAGCTAATCGCTGTGTTGACGACAGCTTTGAATGCTTCCGGATCACGCACTGCCATATCGGCCAGCATCTTGCGATTAATGGTGATATTGGCCTGCCGCATGCCGTGGATCAGTTTGCTGTAGGTCGTTCCGTTCAGGCGAGACGCTGCGTTGATACGGGCAATCCAGAGTCGGCGCAGGTCGCGTCGGCGCTGGCGGCGATCGCGGTACGAATACCACAAGCTGTGAAGCATCGCCTCGTTCGCACGTCGGAACAGTTTGGAGCGAGTGCCGTATTGGCCCTTCGTGATCTTTATGATCTTCTTATGGCGTTGTCGTCTGACAAAACCGGTTTTTACACGTGCCATGTGTTACCTCCTGCGTACCCCTGGGCGCCGGTGAACGAGTCACCCGTTGCGAACACCCAACAGCCGCAATAATGGGGACGATCCCCGCGAATACGTATTACTTACCCTTTTTGGTTTTACCGCTGCGTGCGTTCGGATTCGCTTTGTACTTGTGAAGATACGGGGCCAGGCGGTGAACACGCTTGATGATGCTCGTCCCTTTGACCTCGATCATTTCACTGTACAGAGCCTTGGCGCGCGCAGATTTTTTCCGACGAAGATGGCTTTTACCGATCTTGGTGCGAACCAGCTTGCCGGACCCCGTAACGCGGAAGCGTTTCGCGGTGGCCTTGTGGGTTTTCAGTTTGAACTTCCCTTTTGTTGGCTTTCGGGCCATGGCTAACTCACTCCTTTCTTACAGCTATTTTTCGGGTTGCCATTTCGAATACCTGGCTGCGGCAGGTTGGGTATTCGAAATTCAGCGTTTACCCCAGAAAAACTCCGCGGAAGGTTTCGGCGGAGTTCAATCACTACAGAAAACTTCTTAATCAATTGCTGAAGGGTTATTTTTTCTTTTGCGTTTGCGGTGCCAGGACCATCAACATCGTGCGACCTTCCATAGAAGGTGAGTGTTCGACAATGGCGCAGTCTGCAAGTTCTTCAGCGATCTCCTTGAGATCTTCGAGGGCGATTTCCGGGTAATGGATTTCGCGACCGCGGAACCGGATGCGGACTTTGACTTTCTTCCCTTCGGTCAGCCATTTACGCGCATCGCGCACCTTGAATGAACGGTGATGGGCAGTTGTTTTTGGTCGGAGGCGGATTTCCTTAATCTCAATTTTCGTTTGTGCTTTACGAGCTTCGCGTTCTTTCTTTGTCTTCTCATAGAGAAATTTCCCGTAATCCATGATCCGGCAAACCGGTGGATTTGCATTTGGGGCAACTTCTACGAGGTCCAGCTCTGCAACGCGTGCTTTTTCAAGCGCTTCCGCAATGGGTACGACTCCAGCGTTTTGGCCATCTGCATCAATCAACCGGACTTCTTTCACGCGAATACGATTATTGATCCGAAACTCCTGGGTCTCAACCTGCGGCACTGGTGCTCGTCGTCTTCCTTTTCTCAATACTTCTCCTTATTTAAGTAGCTGAACATATTCCGTTGACGATTTAAACGCGGGACATAATACCATTAAAGGGCTTGACTCGTCAACGAATCAACGTTTCCTCGCCGGATCGAGCCTGATTCCTGGCCGGTTAGGGTTGCTGGATTCAATTTTATTCTAAACTCCGCTCGTTGACCATAGGCGTGACCGCTGCAAAGCGCCGCGTGCGCCCCCAGACGAACAGGTTCAAGGTAAGCAGGAGACCTACTCCAAAACCCAGGAAAATAAAAGCCGCAGGAAGGCTGTAGGTCTCTGCGAGCAGCCCTGCCGAAGGGCTGATCACAGCCAGAAATAAGCGAAAGAGAAGCGAGTCGACAGAGAGGATTGTAGCCCGAACAGAACCGGGCGTTTCCTGCATCAGGATATTTTCGATGGTAGGGCGAGCAGCGGCAGATGCGAAAACAGCCAGGCCGAAGATCAAAAGGCCGCTAATATCCGGGAAAAAACCGATTCCAACAACGCCCGTAACGATCATTACTGGGGCGGATAGCAGCAAGCGCCAATCACCGAGACGGGCCGCGAGTCCTGAAGCCGCACCGGTACCAAGAATGCGCACCAGGTTTATGCCAAGCAGAACGGCCCCGAGCGCTTCAACAGGTAGTCCGATATTTACGACGTGGGGCTGGATAAGGGTGATACCGATGGCTGCGCCGGCAACCGGCAGCAGGTTGGAATAGATCAATACATTTCGAAGGCCTGGACTGCGGCGAAGCGCCTGGCCGGCGATTTTGAGGATTTCCCCGTAGCTGTTGGGATGTCCGGCTTCGGTGTGGGTTTCGGCGGGCGGCTCGCGGAAAGTCAGGATCATCATGAACATCAGCGCCAACATAATGAAATAGATCAGGAAAGGCGCTTCCGGAGACCAGCGGTAAAGGATGCTGCCGGCAACGGCGCTCAGGCCCGTAGCGACGATATCGACAGCGGCGACGATGCTGCGGTAGCGGGGGTATTCGTTTGCGAGACCGAGTTCGCGCAGTGAATCGTAGAAAAAAGCGAGATCGGCGCCGGACATGAAGGTCAGCGCGAGCGCCCACAGCGAGTTTCCGATGAGAAGGAGCGGGTAGGTCGGCGAAAGGGCAAATAGCAGCAGTCCAAGAGCGGAGAGGGCGGTGCCGATCGCGTAGGAATGTTTGCGGCCAAATGAGTCGGCCACGGCGCCGGTGGGGACCTCGGTCAGTGCCATTGTGAGCCAGAAGGCCGAGTCGAGGAGGGTGACCTGGACGAGGTCGATACCGTGTTTTTCCTGGACGAAGATTACCCAGATGGGGAGGAAGAACATCGCGTTTGACAGCGCCCGTGTGATGAGGAAGCGTGTGATGTTCGATTCGTACGAGGCCGGGCGGAAAAAGCGGATCATCGTGGGGGGATTGTACGATAAAACGCCTTAAGACATGGCATGTCTTAAAGACTTGCCATGTCTGCCCTAAAATCA
>JBFGQG010000288.1:0-5385 GCA_041564295.1 Anaerolineales bacterium
AGTGCACTCAATATGACCGGCGTCACCTGGAATAGCATGGACGCTGTCAGCGACCGGGACTTCGTGGCTGATTTCCAGTTTGCAGCCGCGATGATCAGTCTCCACATCAGCCGCCTGGCAGAAGACCTGATTCTCTTTTCTAATCCGGGTTTCGGTTTTGTGACTGTCGCTGAGGCCTACTCAACCGGTTCGAGCCTGATGCCGCAAAAACGCAACCCCGATTCCCTTGAACTGGCGAGGGGCAAGGCGGGGCGAGTGGTCTCCGGTCTGCTCAACCTGATGGTCGTATTGAAAGGCCTCCCTTCCACATACAATAAGGACCTGCAAGAGGACAAAGAAGCGCTGTTCGATACGGTTGATACACTGGAACTCGTGCTGCCGGTGATCAAAGGTGTGATCGAAACGCTGGCGGTCCATCCGGAACGTATGGCCGCTGCACTTGATGAGGTGATGCTGGCGACCGACATGGCGGATTACCTCGTGGAAAAAGGGCTGCCGTTCCGCGAAGCACATCAGCTGACCGGTCAAGCAGTCCGGCTGGCAGAATCTCGTCAAGTCCCGATATCGCAGATCCCACTGGAAGACCTCGGCAAGATCTCGGCCCTTTTCGAGGCGGACGTGTTTAAATTTCTCGATTTCAAACGTGCAATTGAGAAGCGCGCCGGGATCGGGGGCACGAGTGAATCCGCTGTAAGACAACAAATTCATGAAGCCAGAAAGCGATTGCGGGAATAGCCGGCGACCAAAACGAGGAGCAGCACAATGGAAAAGGTATTGATCTCGAATAAGACCTATTTTGAAGAAAAGATCGGTTTCAGTCGGGCTGTGCGCGTGGGCCCGTTCATATCTGTGGGCGGCACAGCTCCAATCGGTACCGACGAGGACCGTCGGGGTGGGCGATCCTGCCGCACAGGCGCGGCGCTGCTATGAAATCATCAAAGATGCGCTCGAACGCGCCGGATCGGGCTTACAGGACGTCGTTCGCAACCGCATCCTTCTGACCAGAATCGAGGATTGGGAAGCGGTTGCCGCAGTGCGCGCGGAGTATCTGCGCGCAGTCCGGCCGGTCGACACAATCATGGAAGTTTCGCGGTTCATCAACCCGGAATGGCTGGTCGAAATTGAAATCGATGCGGTGGTCGCCAGCTGAAAGGTCTAGAAAATCAGCAATCTTCGACGGACAGGGCAACCATGGTTGTCAGATGACCTCACCGTTCAGCCGGTGAGTGTATTTGATCTGCACGACCTGTTGAAGTGCTGATTCGGTGAAACACATCTGGTGAGCGAGGCGGATCAGATCTTTTATAACGTCGAGCGCTTCGCCGGAATCGACAGAAAACTCGATCTCGAACCCATCACAGACACCCTGTTTATCCCCTCTTAATACTGAACCGGTCTCATTGAAATAGGCCACCACACGCACACGCTCGTTCTGGATGTCGACCTTCCGCATTTTCGCAACCTGCGAGATCTGGGAAATCAGTCACAGCGCGACCCCGGCTGTGAAATAAGTCAGCGGTGTGGGTGCAGTGCCTTCCCCACCCGGGAGGTACGTACCTTCATCTGCAATAAAGGCAAACTCACCGAAACCGGGTTGGCCTGCCACAACCTGTTTCCTCCACTTCTCAATCGAAGTGGCTTCAGCAACGACCTGGATTTGACGCGTCTCTGGGGGAGATTCTGACATAGTTCTTCACCACCTGGGATCAATACTACACATGACAAACCATTTTTAACGTCTTTCAAGCAGGTTGGCGATATCATCGGCCATCGCGCGGGCGCCGAGACCATAAGGAAAGGTCAGCCGCAGGTTACCATCCTGATCGACGACGTAGACGCGAGAAGTATGGCTGACGAGGTAGTTCAACGCGCTGTCAGACTCTTCTTTTTCGACGAAAACACCATAATCTGAATAGACCTTGTCGAGTTCTGCCTGGGTACCGGACAAACCGATGAATTCGGGGCGGAAGGCATTGACATACGCACCCATTTTTTCCGGCGTGTCGCGGTCCGGGTCCGCTGTGATCATAACAAATTCGACATCAGAAGTTTTATCACCCAGTAATTCGGCGATTCGCTTGAAATCTGCCAACGTCGTCGCGCAGACCTCTGGACAACTGGTGTAGCCGAAAAAGATGAGGACCACTTTACCGGTCTGTTTGCTCAGGGTGTATTCGTTCTCGTACTGGTCTCGCAGTGTGAAATCGTTTGCAGAGATCGGCGGGTCGATCAGCGATCCCTGGTAAACGACGGGGTTAAAAAGCGTAGAGAGGCCCAGATAGCCGGCGACAAGCGTGAATAATGCCACCCCCAGCAGTAGAGCAGTTTTTTGTGCGTTTGTCATGCCCGAATTTTATCAGGCCAAACGTAATCGCGGGATCATGGCTCGCGCACTTCGGCGACGACGAGAAGGTCGCCATGGTTTTCGAACTGCAGCGTCACGCTGACGGAGTCGCCGGGGACCAGGTCGGCATTAAGTTCGACCAGCATCACATGCAGCCCGCCGGGTTCAAAAGTCACCTTCGAATTTGCCGGCACCTCGATAGCCATCATGTGGTGCATCGAAGCGACGTTGTTCGTATCTATCATCGTTTCATGCGTCTCGAACGAGGCTGCAATGTCGCCTTCGACACCTCTCAGGACATCGTCCTTCGATGAATCGTTTGAAAGCACAAAATAGAGCGCGCTGTTCTGGCCAGCAGAAGCCGGGCGCACCCATGCATCACTCGTTGACAGGGCTCCAGGCGAACACCCGGAGAGAACGAAAAGCAAAACGATGACGATGATTAAATTCAGCTTTGACGTGTTCACTATTATCCTTTCGCATACACTACAGCAGTGTATGGATCATACATAAAACCAATTGTAATCAAGTTTGGAAAACAATCCCTTTAATAACATTATCCTGAACAGCGAGATTCGCTCCTGGGTGGAACCAGGATGATGATTCAGCATCAAAAATTAAACGTAAGATCATCCGGTCTGACCCACTCGAATGTTAAACGCAGAACGACGATGGAGGAGGCTGGAGGAGCAGTTCATGAAACGATCCAGCCGTATATTCTTTTTAATGATCGCCAGTGCATTCGTACTGGCAGCCTGCCGCGCCACATCATCCTCAGAAGGGAAAGCGGTTAGTGGATCCGATCCGTCCACTTCGGCGAATTCCAACACTTCATCCAGGAATTACGATGACCTTGATATCGTGACCCTTCTGCCCCCGGACGCGATCCCCGCGATCGACAACCCTCAATTCCTCCTGCCTTCGGAAGCAGATACTGAATACGCACCTGACGAATTGATCCTGGGCGTCGCGCATAACGGCGAAGCAAAAGCCTATTCAACCGGGTTGCTTTCCTCGCACGAAATCGTAAATGACACTATCGGCGGCGCGAAGATTGCCGTCACATGGTGACCGCTTTGCTTTACGGGGATCGTGTATTCCCGGGAAATCAACGGCGATGAGTTCACCTTCGGTGTGAGTGGTAAGTTGATCATGAACGTCCTCGTGATGTACGACCGTCAGACCAATTCTCTCTGGAGCCAGCTCCTGGGCGAATCCGTTGAAGGGGAAATGCAGGGGACGGTCCTGGAGTTCTTTCCGTTTTACATGACCACCTGGGAGGACTGGAAAACGACGCATCCGGAGACGCTTGCACTGCGAAAGGGTTACTACGGATTGAGAGATCCATATGTCAGCTATTACCGCTCCGCCTCAGCCGGCGTGATCGGGGAAACCGAACGGGACAACCGCCTGTACGTCAAAGAATTCGTCATCGGCGTGGAATTGAACGGAGAGCCTGTCGCGTTTCCTTACAGCGTCCTGAACGACCAGCCGGTCGTAAATATTGAAATCGGCGGCGAACCGGTCTTGATCACATTCAACACGCAGACGGGCGCAGGCGTCGCATTCACACGCAGGTTAGGCGACCAGGTGCTCACATTCCAGGACGCAGGCGACCTCAAGATGACTGACGAAGAAACCGGCTCAACCTGGGACGCGCTGGGAGGGACAGCAGTCGAAGGTCCACTCGCAGGCGAGAGCCTGACCAGGATTAAAAGCACGAGCAGTTTCTGGTTTGGCTGGAAAGACTGGTACCCGAACACGGCGGTTTTCGGGATCGATGGATAACCGGCATGGATCAGAGGCAGATGACGGCCGGCTTGAGGCACTCCACGGCAACCGGCCCGTCTGCTCAAACGGTTTCATCGATATCCGCGGCGCCTTCACGCCCTGCCTGCGCGCCGGATTGGTTGCCGGCGCGGTCATCATCCTCGTATCACAAATCACCGGTTTTTTATCGCACGGTCGCCACTTGAACGATCCCCTTTTCCTGGCGCTGAGCTTCGGCGCGATCACAAGGGGTTTCCTGTATTTCAACTGGTTCGGATTGTTCGCGTCTGTAGGAGCTTTTGCAAGTTTCGGCGCCCTCAGCTGGCTGACCCTGCGTCTCTTCACGCTCAACAAGCGCATCCGCATTTTTGATGTGAAGCGGTCGGTCCAGGTCGCCGTCCTGTTCGGGATGGCGCCGGTCTGGTTCGACCGGATCGATAGCCTGATGGTCCTGTTCTGGTACGCGATCGCATCTGTTTTGGGCGTTTATGTCGCCGATTTTTCTGGCAGGACAGTACATAAAGTCCAGAGGTGGTTTGAATAATAGAGGGGGGTGCCAATCTCATCTGGCGTTTATCAACGAGAGGTAAGATTCCGTATCTGACACCAGTTTTCAGCCGGTTGGCTGAGAGAGTTTCAAAAAGGTTGGTGTGTCCGGGTTCGAACAGGCAACACATGAACCGGCATATACGGCCACTTCCAGATGAGGGAATACTCTGACCAGGGTAAATCTATGCGCAACACCAGTGAACTTCGTTTTTCTCTGTTAATACCCGCTCTGCTCCTTGCTGCTTGCAGTGCGCCTGCGAACGACCCGACTCAGCCTGCTGCGCCGCCTGCCGGTTCAGCAACGGATATACCGGCAGCATCTACTGCGGAAATACCGGACGGCTCACCCGGGCAGACCCAAACTGCAATGACTGAAGATCCCGGCAGTGAGACCCAATCTATCGAAGTAACTTACTTCACACCGCAGCAGATGGAAGGCCCGTATTACCCTGTCGAAAAGCCGTCTGATCGCGATAACGACCTGGTTGCTCTCACCGGCGCCTCAGGGCAACCCTCCGGTGAAGTGCTGGTAATTAACGGCGTAGTCTACGACGCCAACGGCAACCCGCTGGAGGGCGTCGTGGTCGAAATCTGGCAGGCCGATCCGAGTGGGGCGTACGATCATCCAAATGACCCCAGCACCGGCGGCCGTGATCTGAATTTCCAGTTTTACGGAGAATCAAGGACCGGCGTCGATGGCGTGTACAGCTTCCGCACACTGC
>JBFGQG010000289.1:0-5383 GCA_041564295.1 Anaerolineales bacterium
GGAGGCGGTGGCTCCGCAACGGTCGAGTCGCCGTCTTCATCAAACAAGCGCGCCTGCGCGCCCATGTTGGGTTCGATGTCGAATTCGCCGGCAAGGTCCAATTCCCACGTTCCATCGAGACTGGTGAACACTTCTGCGCCGTAACCGGCGAATTCATTGCCGGTGTCGACTTGGAGCGTCGAACTGGGAGGCGCCGTGCCCTTCAAGAGGTCGTTATCCGGATCGAATGTATCAAGGCTGATGTCTGCGGTTTCCAGGGTTTTTGTAAGTCCCTGGCCGTCCGTGACAGTGATCGTCATTCCGGGAACCAGGTCGATCTCGAACTCGTTGGCATCGAACCAGGCGAATCCACCTTCGTCCGTATCAACGCTGTAAGGATCGCCGTTGATCGTGATGACAGCCGTGCTGCCGGGCGTAAAGTTCTGCAGTTCGATCCAGTTGTGCGTCAGGCCGGCATGGATGGTGGGCGGGAAGTAGAAAACGAGCGTGTGAGATGAATCATCGTCATTCTGTTGAACTACACCTACTTCGGTGGAGGGCTGGATATCGAAAACGGGGTCGGCTGTAGAGAAATCAGCCTGCCATTGGCCGTTGCTGTCAGCAAAAACCACGAGTTCGCCTTCGAAATCAGAGGGCCTCACACGCACGTAAGAGCCAGGCTGGGCAGTGCCAGTAACAACATCCGTATCGTAGTCTACAAACGAGATCGTATGATCACGGGTGACGTGGCTGCGTACGATTTCGTCTCCAACCACATCCGGGTTGGGGTCGCCGCTGATTGTAACGAGGTCGCCCGGGGCGATATCCAGGTGGTGGAAATCCCAGGGGAAATCTGCTCCATAGAGATCGCCTTCGTTAAAATATACGGACGGAAGCGTACCAATCGCCACATCGTTGACGGATAATGTCAGCAACCAACCCGGCCGCCAATTCATAGCCGCGATGTGATCGTGCTGCGGAATGACGACGACGTGCGGATCGTAGACCTTCACGATCGTTTCGGAAACAGTCGAGGCGCCGCATTCATCTGTCACTCGCAGGTCAACGCGGTATTCCCCGTTTTCGTTAAAGATCAGCTCGAGCTGCGCTTCGAAACCATCGTCGAATTCGTCGTCAGGGAAGAACGGCGAGTCCGGGTCGCCTACCCATCCGGCATAGACGTTCCACTCGAACGTAAGCCCAAATCCTTCCGGATCGAATGAACCTGAGCCATCGAAGGTTACCGGGGACCAGCGATCCGCTTCGTAAGGGCCGCCGGCATCTGCTGCAGGCTCCTGGTTCGGGTTGGGATTCAATATTTGGATCACGTACGGGTCACCACCTTCGCCGTTGGCATAATGGCGCTCATCGTCCTCGTGATGGATGCTGCCCTCAAATCCCTGCAAGAAGAAGGCGTAACGCCAGACAGGTTGGCAATAATAGAAATCAGCCGGGTCGAGTTCCGGGATCTCGGCGGTAAGTCCCGGTGTCATAACCACCTGCCCCCAGGGTGGCCCGGCGACGGGTTGACCGTGATTGAGGACCACCGATGTCAGGTTCGTTGGAGATGCCAGATCGGCTTTGACGGGGAAAGGGCCCATCGATGTCGACAACGGGAAAGTATGGTCCAGGCCGGGGCGGAAATACCAGTCGCCATTGACCTGAATCTGTGTATTGGTGATATGTCCCGTATCATCGAAACTGTAGTTGGTTGCCAGCGCTGAGGGAACCAATAAGAGTGTAAAAATGATGACGACAATATAAAAGATCGATTTACTTCGCATGATGAATTTCCTCCATTGCAGAATCGAAAGAAACAACAGCCGTGTTAAAGGCTGAAGTTAAACGAAAAACAGAATTGTTTTACCCAAGGGCGAGGGGGCTCGATGGTTTTGAAAAATAAAAGAAAGAGGACTTAGTTCTGCTTGATAAGATGACTAAGCGGCTTTAATAAAAACATCGCCGGTTTTGGGTAATGTTGTGGATGGGATTCAGATCTCGATACACACCTCCTTTCCCTCCCAGAGATGAGCATCAGCTACTATATGCTATTTTTATCTTACACTCGTTCAATCCTGATTTATATTAAGAAGTCTTTTTATTACTTGCTTTTGAGCGCATCCAGTGAAATAATGCACACCATACCCCGAATGAGCTACTCCTGCCTGACAACCACCTTGACCGCATCATGGCCAGGCATCATCAAGAGATCAAACGCCTTCTGGACCTCCTCCAGCGGAAACGTGTGTGTGATCAGCGGCTCCAGGTCCACGTCGCGCTGCCGCAGCAAGGCAAGGCTTTCCTGGAAATCCCAGTTATAGCCCTGCGCACCACTCAGGCTGATCTCTTTTTGCACGAAGATGTTCGCCGGAAGGGCGATCTGCGCAGTTTCAAACAGGCCCATCACGACGCCCTGGCCGCCTTTCCGCAGTGCCTGCAGCGCCTGGCGCAGCGTCAGCTCGAGACCGATGACTTCAAAGGTTGCATCAGCGCCCAGGCTGCCGCTCCACCTGGTGATTTCAGCAACCGTATCGATTTCCTGATTATTCAAACCGGCCGCTGCGCCCAGCTTTTCTGCCATCCGGAGACGGTTTTCGTTGACGTCCACGACCACAACCTCCGCACCGGCCAACCGCGCCAGCATGAGCACCATCAGCCCAAGAGGGCCGGCCCCAAAGACTGCCACACGATCACCAAACTGCAGTCCCGCCTTTTTGACCGCATGAACGGCTACCGAAAGCGGCTCGACCAGCGCGCCTTCTGCTAGCGAAAGTCCAGGCGGCAAACGGTGCGCATAGCGCGCCGGGACGACGAAATAAGGCGCAAACCCGCCCTGCCCGGCCCGGTACTGGAAGCTGATCTGCGTGCAGAGATGGTACTGCCCGCGCAAACAGAAATGACAACTCCCGCAGTTGATGACCGGCTCCACGGCCACGGCGTCGCCAATCGCCAGTTCGCCGACTTTGTGGCCGGTTTCTACAACTTCCCCGGCGATCTCGTGCCCAACCGGAACGGGCAGTGGGGCGGCGGGATGCAATCCTTTGAAAATGTGCAGGTCGCTGCCGCATATAGAAGTCGCTTTCACACGGATCTTGACATCCTTCGGACCCATTTCCGGCAAGAGGACGTCCCTCATTTCAATCCTGCCAGGCGCTGTGACAATTGCCATCGGAACGGTTTCTTTCATGGCTCTTCCTTTTCTACCGGGTTGGTCAGCATACCCAGACATTCGATCTCGACGGAAATCACGTCACCAGGCCGGAGCAGACTGCGCGGGTCGGGCCGGGTGCCTGCAGTCTTCGGGGAACCGGTCAGGATAATGTCCCCCGGCAGCAAGGTGGTCAGTTCTGAAATGTAGCTCACGAGCGCCCACGGACCGAAAATCATGTCCTTCGTACTGCCGTCCTGCACGGTTTCTTCGTTCAGGCGAGTGGTGATTTTAAGGTCACCAGGGTCTGGCACATCTTCCGGTGTGACCAGCGCCGGGCCCAGCGGGCAGAATGTGTCGAACATCTTTCCGGACGTCCACTGGGAGGACCTGCGCTGCACATCCCGCGCACCGATGTCGTTGGCGATGGTGTATCCTGCGATGTAGCCGGGTGCATCCACCGCCGAGACCTGCTTCGCCCGCCGCCCAATCACGACCGCCAATTCCCCTTCATAATCGACCTCGCTGCTGATTTTCGGCAGGAGGATCGGGCTTCCATGACCGGTCAGCGCGCTGGCGGCTTTATGAAAAAGGACCGGATAGGCGGGCGGTTCAAAATCCGGCCCGGCATCGAATGGTGGGAAATTCAGCCCGGCGCAGAGGACTTTTCCAGGTCGGGTCACAGGGGGCAGGAATTGGACACGTGCGGAACTCACAGCAGCTGGACCTGGCGCTTCGATGTGCGAAAAAGCCGACCTGACCGCGTCCATCGCATCCGGATCAGTTCCCAGCTGTTCTACCGGTTTATATGGAAACCGCTCTGATTTCCCCCCCGTAAGTTCAAGCGCTTTGAAAAGGTCGACGACAAAACCGGTCTTCAGGAAACCCGTACGATCCTGACCGTCATAACGGTACCTGATGAATTTCAAGGCGGCCTCAGCGCTCCGTGAATTTCGGCGAGCGCTTCTCCAGGAATGCAGTGCGCCCCTCCCTGGCATCGGGCCCGCGGCCAGTCAGCACCCGCTGCCTGCGCTCTTCAGCCAGCCCGGCTTCAATTCCGTCTTTCAATCCAATGTTGACGCATTTCTTTGAAGCGGACACCGCCGGGAACGAATTCGCAGCGATCTGCGAGGCATAGGCCAGCGCTTCATCGAGCAGCGCTCCATCCGGGAAAACGAATTCAACCAGTCCGATCCGCAGCGCTTCCTGCGCGTCGACCGTGCGGCCGGTGAACAGTAGATCAAGCGCTCGCCCTCGGCCAACCAGTCTCGGCAGCCGCTGCGTACCGCTGCCCGATGCAAATGCCCCGACTTTGACCTCAGGAAAACCAAATTTTGTCGATTCGGCCGCCATGCGCACGTCACACGCCAGCGCCAGCACGGCTCCCCCGCCGAAGGCATAACCGTTCACCGCCGCAATCACCGGCAGCGGCGATTCCTCTACGGCAGCGTTCAATCCGGCTTCGACGTAATCGTTTTCCAGCAGCCATCCGACTTCCGTGGAAAAATCTCGAATGTCCGAACCCACCGAAAACGCCCTGGCTGCACCGGTCAGGACTACACAGCGCGTCTTTCCATCGGATTCGAGACTCTTCAGAACGTCCAGCAAGGCACGCTTAACCCCGAAGCGCAGCACGCCCATAGGCTCGGACTGGACGGTCACCAGCGCAACGCCTTCCTGTGGGAACTGTAGATCGATTGAATCATGCTCGTAATCAGGCATCGGTCAACCTCCTAAATACTTCAGCCGCTCTGGTGCGTTTAATCGGGGTTTCGCCGCCAGTTCGGGTTCGTAATCCATCCTCTCAGGACGGAAAAGTCGCGCATCCATCAACTTGAGATCTGCAGCAGCGGCAGGGCGAAAGCCCATCTGCGCGAAGATGTCCTGCTCAATATCGATCCCGGGTGCAACTTCCACCAGCAGCAGGCCGTCTTTCCCTAATCTGAAGACCGCCCGTTCCGTGATAAACAGGATCTGCTGGCCGGATTCGACCGCAAATGGCCCGTGAAACGAGACTTGCTCGAGTTTTTCGACAAATTTTTTGAAGCGGCCTTCGTTCTGAATAAGCGTTCTGCCGTCCGGCCAGGCCAGGGACACGCCCCCAGCAGTGAACGTACCGCTGAAAATGACCTTTTTCCCGTTCTGGCTGATGTTCTGGAACCCGCCGATGCCGATCACCTTCTCGCCGAACCGGCTGACGTTGACGCTCCCCTGCGAATCGACCTGGGCAAAAGACAGAAACGCAAGGTCAAGCCC
>JBFGQG010000290.1:0-5375 GCA_041564295.1 Anaerolineales bacterium
AACTCCATAATAACTTGCCTTTCGACTCAAGGTAATCCAGCGCCTTGAGGACTGTCACCTCTCGCTGAGCAGTCAATCCCGCCAATTTACGCAAGGGTACCTGCCCGCCATACTCCCGCAAAACAAAGTTCAACAATCCCGCAAGGCGACTCAAGAAAGCCTGTGCCGAACGATCAGACGGCAGATGCGCAAACACATAGACCGCTTTCGGTTTCACCCGCTCCAGTACGCTTTCAAGCACATCCGCACCAGGAGGGATGGTCCAGATCGCCAATCCATTCGCCGGCTTCAAATCCTCCCGCTGCACAAGTTCGAATTCTTCACTTCTCAGCCCTTCCCCCCACACCACCACCTCCCCAATTCGAATCTGCTCCAGCACTTCCGAATCTGGTCGAGCCCTCATCCGCAAATGGAACATCTCCGGAGCTCGTTTAGACAGGAATTTACGAACTTCCTCCAGAACCGGTCTCGCAGCCACCCAGACCAATTGAATATTGCGTTCACCTCTGTAATCATTCATCCGGAGGTTAAATGCCAGGTCGAATCTGCCTTCGGGGAGCGTTTCACTGGCCCCGCGCCACCAGACGATTTCCTGGATCTCGTCCGGACCGGCTTCAACGATGACCCGCAGATGTTCGCGGCCTTTACCGATCGTCTGTGAATGCTTTATGCTGACTCCCTTTACACCAAGTGTAAGGGGCGGATTCCCAACACCGTACGGGCCCAGGCGGTCCAGTTCGAAGGCCAGGTCGACGGAAATCTCATCGATCTTGAGGTATCCGTCCAGCGCGATATATGGCTGGGTGGGGCGATCGGGCTGCATCCGCTTGATGGTGTGAGAAAGGTCACCTCTAAAGCGCTCGATATTTCCGGTCTCAATGGAAAGACCGGCCGCGCCTGCGTGCCCGCCATAATTTAACAATATTTCACGCTGCGATGCGATCGCTTCGGTAATATTGATACCTTCAATTGACCTCGCAGAACCCCGACCGACATCACTGCCGTCCAGAGCGATCAGAACGACCGGTTTATTGAAACGCTCAACAAGCCTGGAAGCAACGATTCCGATAATCCCCGCTTCCCAATTCTCCTGGGCCAGGACGATCGCTGAAAGCTGTAGGAGTTCCGGATTCTTTTCTAACTGGGAAAGGGTGCCCTCATAAATCTGTTCGGTAATGAGCCTGCGCTCCTCGTTCAGGCCCTCCAGAATATTCGCAGTCACTTTTGCAGAAGTCGCGTCGGAGCTCGTCAGGAATTCGACGATCGGGTTTGCATCGCCCAGCCGACCCAGTGCATTCAAACGTGGACCGATCGCAAAGCCGATGGTTTCCTCGTTCAAGTTTGCCGAGTTGATTTTCGCAACTTCGTACATCACCGCCAATCCCACCCTCTTCGCTGACCGCAAGATCTCGAGGCCGCGCTGCAGCAAGTAACGCGTATCCCCTTTCAACTCGGCCAGGTCGGCAACGATCCCGAGTGCCACCAGATCAAGAAACCGGTCGGCATCACTCCGGCGGCCGGCGCGATCAAACAAACCTTCGATCAGTTTGTATGCCACTCCTACGCCCGGCAGCGTTCTTAGCGGATGGTCAACGGGTAGAAATTGCGGGTTCACCAGGGCAGCCGCTTCCGGCAACTGATCTGGCAGTGTGTGATGGTCAGTGACGACCACATCCACGCCAACCGACTGTGCATAAGCCAGTGGTTCGTGATCAGCAATGCCGGTGTCGCATGTGAGAATAAGCGACGCTCCAAGCTCGATCTCGATTTTCAGATTCGGAATATTAATCCCGTGCGATTCTACGGCCCTGACCGGGATATGATAATTGATCTGCGCGCCTAGCTCCCTCAACCCTTCGACTAGAAGAGCTGTCGCCGTCTGGCCGTCAACATCGAAGTCTCCCCACACACAGATCGTCTCTCCGGATCGGATTGCTTTTTCCACGCGATCCAGAGCAGCAGACATGCCGGGCAGCTCTGCATATCCTGCAGGTCGATATTTCTCAGGAAATAGATACGATTCAGCCTCACTTACCTTGATGATGCCGCGCCTGACGAGAGTCTCCGCTATGAGCGGATGACCCCCTACGAACGCCGATAATTCCTCCGGGACATCTATCTGAGACGGTTCGAGCCAGGTTCGCATCTTAAAAGGCTATTTCTCCGACCTGCTCGAGGTCAAGGTCAAAATCTTCCAGGGAATCGGCTTCAGGAAATTCAAGCTCGCTGAGGTCTCCGGCTGTTACGCCACGACCGCACAAAGAGCGGTACCCACAGAACCGGCAGTGTTGCTCGTTCTCGGTCAGGAAGAAGTCTGCCACTTCGAGGGCAGCAATGGTGCTGGCTTGATGAAGCAGTTTTTCACGCGCAGCGGCATGCTCCTGCGCTGAATAGTCAAATATTATCGGACTATCCGGTTCATTTGCAAACCAGTACACGAATGACACCTGCTCAGGCTCGAATGGCTGCCCGCCGTTTATATGTGCTCCCGCTTCAACAGCGACATAACGATATACCAGGGTCTGCAGCCGGTCTGATAGCTGCTGTCGGCCAGGCGCTTTCCGGCTCGTTTTCCAGTCAACAACCACCAGGCGTTCACCAGGCTGGTAGGCGATGAGGTCTAATTTCGCGATGAGACGGTATTCACCCAGAGGGACCGAGAGCACGTGTTCGGGCAACCGCTGGGACGGCAAGCCCGGGATTGGATTATCCAGGTAATTCTCCCACCAGCGGAGCAGATCCGCATTGCGAATGGAAGCCTGTAACAAGCCGGCGTCAATACCGAGTTGGTGCTGGTGCACCAGCCGGTGGAACTGCGCCCCGAGCTTCATTTGCTCTTCATGCTCCAGGGCCGGCTCGGTCTCAACCGCCGGCCAGGATAACTTTTCCAGATAGCGCAATTGAAACCGCCTGCGGCAGTCTTGGAAATCCTGCAAACTGGCCTGGCTGAATCGAAATTGTTTCGGCAGGGTCATTCCCTTTCCTCCCACAGTGATTTCAGGGCGATGAATGGTAGAGCCTGTTGAAGGTCGCCTTTCCGGCCTGTGTTCCATGTCAGAATCAATTCTTTCTTTGCCCGCGTGATTCCAACGAATAAAAGTCGCAACCGTTCTGACGCATATTCCAACCGCGCCTTTTCACTCGCTTCTCCGAGTTCGATCCATCCGAAGGCATCGCCCTCGAAGAGCTGTTTTAATTCTGCAAGGGTCTCCGCCTGCAGATCGAGCCGGTCCCGAATGAACCATTTTTCGGAAATATACTGATCGTAGACCTGCGCAGATGGAAAATCATAATTGTTGATCGAAGTGAGGTATACGCGGTCCCATTCAAGCCCTTTCGCTTTATGCATGGTTGTGATGACAACTTTTCCGCGATAGGCTTCCGGTTCGAATCCGGAATCGTCCGGAGCGAAACCGAGAAATCGGCGTTCATTTTTCGCAACGACGACAAGCTCATCCGCAAGCTCGGGTAACCGCCAGTCTATATTACTGCTCCCGGCTCTCTTCAAAACCAGGGCCAGCTTGTGCGCGAGCGCGAGGTCTGCCGGATCGGTAAACAGGTCCTGCGCCAGGGTCAGGACGAGCTGATCAATCGGGAGCACGGTAGCCTGCTGCCAGCGGCGTACGGCCGCTGCGAACCAACGGAGTTCTTCAATGATCTCATCAGCCTGCGGCCCGATCTCGTCCAACCAATCTTCTCCTGGCATCGGCCACAGATATTGTTCAGGTTTACGGCATCTACCTAAAAGACCTGCGATGTGCTCGATTTCCTGCACTGCAATTTCGTCATCGCGGTCGCCGCGCCGGAGCACGCGGTAGCAAGTCGCCAGGCGAGAAGGGGATTTCGGATCCGAGAGATAATTAAGCACGTTCCCGAGCGCACCGGCGGCCAGGCGCGTTTCCCTGGCACTCCGTAGAAATTCTACATAATCCATGCCGTTTGCACGCAGTGCCTCGCCGAGTTTGAATCCGCGAGTATTCGTCGGGACGAGCACTGCCACTGTTGCATCCTTGTTTTCCGGCAGCCAGCGTGAAAGGGAATCCAGGATCGCGTTCAGTTCAGCATCCGCGGAATAACGATTATCGACCAGGAAAACCATATCCGGGTTGTCAGGCGGGTTCGGCTGGGTATCTCCCGGCGGAGTCGGCTGGATGAACGGCGGGGTCAGGGCGTCACGCAGCGCATGCACCGGGTGTGCGTTCTGCACCCAGTTGATCAAGTGATTGGCTAGATCGATGATGCTTTTTGTTGAACGGCCGGAATTAGGCAGTTCCTCTGCCTGGACACCGGGCTCAGACATGAAATTCCTTAAATAATCGGGGTTTGCTGTCGTGAAGGTCTCGAAGATCGCCTGGTTCGGATCGCCCACACGGACCCAATTGCCGTCTTGCCCGGCGAGTTTATGCAAGATCGCTTCCTGGAGCCTGCTGCTGTCTTGCGCTTCATCCTCCAGGATGTACGGCCAGCGATCCTGAAGCCGCTCAAGCAGGTCGACATCCAGGTTAAGTGCCAGCGCTGCCAGACGAACGAGATCGTCGAAATCAACTGCTCCGCGATATGCCAGTGCCCTCTGGTAGTCGCGGTAAATCGAACACCCCATTTCAGCTAACGGAAGTGCCACTGGCATTTCTTCAAGCCGCTGCGCTATGGCTTCCGGCGACTGCTCCAGGTCTTTTGCCTGCTTTATAAAAGCTTTCGAAATGTCTCGAATGTAACCGGGGAGGTGGTCGCTCTTTACCCATTCAGCTTTATTGAAATCCAGCGCCGGGTCTAAAAATTCTTCCACCTGATGCAGGTGATTGCGCAGCCAGATCCTTGATATGTCGCCCAGAATTTGTTCGGCAGCCCGCTCGTCGATAATGAAAACCGAATCTGATAGGCCCAGCAGATCCGGCCTCTCGTTGACGATATCGTTAGCCAGGCCATGCAGCGTGCGCACGCGGTAGCCGATCTGCGCCAGTAACCCCTGGGCCTGCACAAAACTGCCGATCTTGCTCTTGAAATTATCAACGGCGGAGTTGACGAGTGTTACGATGAGTATTTCCTGGTCAGACCGCATGTCCCCACGGTCCAGGAGGTCAGCTGCGAGGCGTGAAAGTGTCCACGTTTTACCGCTTCCAGGCACTGCAGAGACACCCATCCGGCCGCCACGATAACGGAGAATTTTTTCCTGCGCTGGTCGAGGTCTAATGACAGTCATCCTAGTTCTCCTCCCTCGCCATGCGGAGCACGCCCTGGATCACGTGCAAGAGCGGGCCTTTTTGTTCGTATCCGTGTTCGTCCAAATCGCTCAGGCCTAAAAACACCCCCTTACGGCAGCGCCTCAGCAAACCGTTAGCAAGGCTGAATAGGTTATCGCGGGCGACACTGACCTC
>JBFGQG010000291.1:0-5361 GCA_041564295.1 Anaerolineales bacterium
ATCCAGCAGACCATAGACGCCATGTCAGACAGTGAAGTCGAAGCGGAAACGCCGTCCCCGAATGGGGATGAGCAGGACCGTGTCGCTGCCCCAGTCAGACAGACGGTCGATCTCCCATCTTCGGAAGATGACGACACCAGCACCTCGAAGAAACGCCGGCGCAGGCGCAAGAAACGCTAAAGCGCTCTATTATTGTTTCAAACATCCCCCGGATTGACTTTCGGGGGTGTTGTTTTTCATGGAGCGCCGGCAAGAAATAGATGGGTTGGTTAAAGATTAGTTTTTCGAAAAGCCTTATTTCCTATCTTGCCTAACCTGTGAAGCATTTGGTAAGATTCAGTATGTCGTTGATATAGCAACTAATTACTGGTGCTTGCGCAAATTTTAAACCAATTTGCGCTCATAATAGACGGAGAAAGTTTACCTTCTTTGGCCAGTACCAGTAGCATACGGACGACCCTTCTCTGCTCGTGCACTGAAGAAATTATCCAGGGTTTCACGGTTTTCTGACTCATTCCGATCTTCCCTGTTAATTTGGAGAAAAAAACATATCATGAATCATTTTCGAGCGAACCTTAATAATCACAATCAGCTTCCGCAGCGAATTGAACGTTTGTATGAACTGGCCTACAACATGTGGTGGGCCTGGAACCCGGAAGCGGTCCGGATGTATCGGTTTATTGACAGCGACCTATGGGAACAGGTCTATCATAACCCGATCAAATTTCTCCAACAGGTGAAACGGCAGCGGATCAACGCCGTCATCCATGACCGGTTCTTCCTCGATTTCTACGACAAGATTTTCAGAGATTTCGACCATTACATTGAGGCCAGGAAGACCTGGTTTGATGACACCTATCCAGGCAATCGGGCCGAGCAGATGGCTTACTTTTCAATGGAATTTGGTCTGCATGAGTCTATGGCGATCTATGCCGGCGGCCTCGGGGTTTTATCCGGCGACCATTTGAAGGAGGCCAGTGATCTGGGCCTGCCCATGGTGGCTGTCGGTTTGCTGTATACACAGGGATATTTTTCGCAGCGGATCACTGAGGATGGCTGGCAGGAGACCAAGGATTATTCCCTGGACCTCGACTGTTCAGCCGTTTTACCTGTCCTGGAGAATGACGGAAAAATTCCATTGATGGTGTCCGTCGAATTACCGGGCCGAACAGTCTGGGCGCAAGTCTGGGAAGTGAGAGTAGGACGCGTGCCGCTCTACTTGCTCGATACAAATGTCGAGAAGAACAGCGTCAATGATCGATTGCTCACGGCTCGCCTGTACAATTCCGACCTGGATGTCCGCATCTCTCAGTACATCCTGTTGGGGATCGGCGGGGTGCGTGCTCTCCGGGCGATGGGCTACAAACCGCGCGTCTGGCACATGAACGAAGGCCACGCAGCATTTCTCGGTCTGGAGCTCGCCCGCGAACGCGTTGCGGACGGTGAATCCTTCGAGGATGCAAGGGTCCGGATTTGCGAACGCAATGTGTTCACAACCCATACGCCCGTGCCTGCTGGCAACGATGAATTCCCGGTCTGGCTCGTGGATAAATACTTCTCTGCCATGTGGCCGAACCTCGGTCTCGACCGGGACCAGTTCATCTCGCTGGCACGCAACCAGCAGGCCTGGGGTGAGACCTTCAGTATGCCGATCCTGGCGATGCGTTTCGCCAGGTTCACTAACGGTGTTTCAGAACTGCATGGGCAGGTTGCCAGGAAGATGTGGCACTTCCTCTGGCCCGACCGCCACGTTGAAGATGTGCCGATCACGCATGTCACGAACGGTGTCCACACCGGGACATGGCTGGCTCGCCGGATGGGCCGCCTTTTCACGCGGTATCTTGGTGCCGATTGGCTCGAGCGGGTAGATGATCCTATGCTCTGGGACAACATCCAGAATATCCCGGATCATGAACTCTGGCGTGTGCGCAAGCACCAGAAGCGCAAGCTGATCTATTTCATCATGGAGCGGGCGCGGGCGCGCTGGATCGCGGGTGGTTTTCACCCGGTGCAGGTGCTGGCGGAAGGCGTTATGCTGGACCCTTATGCGCTGACAATCGGATTCGCCCGCCGTTTTGCGCCTTATAAACGTGCAAACCTGATCCTCAGTGATTTTGAACGATTGCTCAAATTGCTGAATACGCCGAATATGCCGGTCCAGATCATCTTTGCCGGGAAATCACACCCGGACAACGAACAGGGGAAACGGCTGATTCAAGATGTTTACAGCGCGGTCAAAAAAGCCGAAAACGGCGGCCGTCTTGTTTTCCTCGAAGATTACGATATCAACCTGGGTCGTGTATTGACACAGGGCGTGGATGTCTGGCTCAACACGCCACGCAGGCCCAAATAGGCTTCCGGTACCTCCGGTCAGAAAGCTGCGCTCAACGGCGTCTTGAATTTCTCTGTCCTTGACGGCTGGTGGCGCGAGGGGTACAACGGCGCCAACGGGTGGGCGATCGGCGATGAAACAGATTACGAGTCGCCAGAAAAACAGGATGCGCTTGATGCGGCCAGCCTCTACGATGTTCTCGAAAACGAAATCATTCCGCTCTATTACAATAAGCGCACCTCGGATGGGCTTCCGGGCGAATGGATCGCCCGCGTTAAAGAGAATATGCGCACGTTGATTCCCGAATTCTCCATGCGCCGGATGGTCAAAGAATATGCCGACCGGTTGTATATGCCGGCCTGGGAAGCTGAAGACTCTCCGGAGAAAGCTCCCGTCGCGTAATACTGATTCAGGGGGGGAGAATACGCATGGATTTCCTTTACCAACCTGAGGCCTGGCAAACGGCCGGAATCATTTTTGGTTTGCGAGTGGTCGAAATGAGCCTGGATACGATCCGGGTTCTTCTCGTCGTACGCGGCCGGAAAGCGATCGCCTGGGGCGTCGGATTTTTCCAATCGCTCTTGTTTGTCCTTGCAATCTCCACCGTTCTGACCAACCTGGATAATTTACTGACCGCCTTCGGATATGCCGCAGGATTTGCAACGGGGAATGTCGTGGGCATGATCCTGGAGGAGAGACTGGCGATCGGTCACACCCATATTCGCATCATCAGTTCTCGTAGGGGATCGGCTATTGCTGAGAAGCTGCGTGGCAGGGGATTTGCGGTGACGGAAGTTTCCGGAAGAGGGAAGGATGGCACAGTGACACTGATCAACTGCAGTGTGCTCAGGAAACATGTTCGCCAGGTTGAGAATCTTGCGTATAAACTCGATGAAGATGTGTTCATTACTGCGGAAGATATGCAGCCGATCCGGAGGGGCTTCTGGCGGGCCTGATGGTGGACGTATTCGCTGCAGCTCTCCTGATTTTTGCCCTTCGGATCGTCGATGTTTCGATGGCGATCGTACGCATCCTGATGGTTATGCGCGGCAGGAAGGCCTTTGCATGGGTATTCGGATTCTTCCAGGCGCTTGTGTACATCGTCGCGATTAAAGAAGTCATGGCGGACCTGGGGAACTGGGTGAATACCTTCGCCTACGCAGCGGGTTTTGCTACCGGAAACGTGGTCGGGATCTTGTTGGAGTCGAAGCTGGCCGTCGGATACGCGCATATCAGGATTATGAGCTCGAAATTCGGGGCTGCGCTTACAGATGTGCTGCGGGAATCCGGTTATGCCGTGACATTGGTATCCGGGCGCGGCCGAGACGGCGTGGTAGATATCCTGGTGATGTCCGTCCCCCGCCGGCAGATCAGGCGGATCAACAGCCTGATCGAACAGACCGATCCGGACGCGTTCGTGACAGTGGAGAACGTCCGCCCGCTGCGGAAAGGATTCTGGGGGAAGTAGATAGAAATGTATTAATTAAGACATGGCAAGTCTTTAAGACTTGCCATGTCTGATGCGGTATACTCGCCACATGAGGAACCGTCCATGAAACAACTCCTGCAATCGCTAAAATCCGGCAAGACCTATGTCGCAGATGTTCCGGTCCCGACAGCACGACCGGGCGCCGTGCTCGTTCGCACAGGCGCTTCCCTCGTTTCCGCAGGGACTGAACGGATGGTTGTCGATTTCGCGCAAAAATCGCTCGTTGGGAAAGCGCGCTCCCGCCCGGACCTCGTGCGCCAGGTCCTCGAAAAAGCCCGGCGCGAAGGCGTTCTATCCGCGCTGGATGCAGCTTTCAACCGCCTCGACCAGCCCATGCCCCTCGGTTATTCTTCCGCCGGCACGGTCATGCGAGTCGGCAAGGGGGTACAGGCTGTCAGGGCCGGCGACCGCGTCGCATGCGCCGGTGGGGGTTGGGCCGTCCACGCTGAATATGCCGAAGTACCCCAAAATCTCGTCACTCTTTTGCCGGATAACGTCCCTTTCGAACACGCAGCTTTTGCTACACTGGGAGCAATTGCACTCCACGGTTTCCGCCTGGCCGGCGCGCAGCTCGGAGAAAATGTGGCCGTGATCGGCCTTGGATTGCTGGGCCAGCTGGCTGCCGGGATCGCCGGAGCTGCCGGTTGCCGGGTCTTTGGAATCGACCTCGACCCCGCGCGCGTGGATCTTGCGAAACGGTTGGGCGCCGAAGCTGTTGCCCGAGACCAGGCCGAAAAGGCCGCCCTGACATTTACCCGGGACCGGGGATTCGACGCCGTTCTTATTTGTGCAGATACCTCGTCTGACGACCCGGTCAACCTGGCCGGCGAGATCGCGCGTGACCGGGCTACCGTCGTAGCTGTCGGCGCAGTTGGGCTCAACATTCCCCGGCGCTCGTATTTCGCAAAAGAGCTGACGATTTTAAATTCTCGCTCCTATGGTCCCGGCCGGTACGATCCGAGCTATGAAGAAAAAGGGCAGGATTATCCGATCGGTTACGTCCGCTGGACGGAAGGCCGGAATCTGGAAGCTTTCGTCGATTTGTTAGCCACCGAACGGTTGAACGTGGCGCCGCTGATCAGCCATCGCTTCCCAATCGAAAACGCCCCACAGGCTTATGAACTGATTACAGGTGAACAGGATGAGCATTTCCTGGGCGTCCTGTTGACGTATCCGGAAGCGGACAGGGCGAGCACGGGTCAAAAAATCCATGTCCCGGGCCGCGAAACGGTTTCCGAAACGCTTTCCGAAACGGTCCAGCTGGGCGTTATAGGTGCTGGCAACTTTGCCATGGCTGTCATGCTCCCGGCCGTCAAAAAACTGGACGATATCCACATGGTTGGGGTCGCTTCGGCCCGCGGGCTCAACGCGCAGCACGCTGCCGGAAAGTTCGGTTTTCAATACTCTACCGGCGATGCCGACCAGGTCCTTTCGGATCCCAATGTCAATACAATCGCCGTCCTCACACGACACGACTCGCACGCTTTACAGGTGCTCGCAGCCCTGGAAGCCGGGAAGCATGTGTTCTGTGAGAAACCCC
>JBFGQG010000292.1:0-5325 GCA_041564295.1 Anaerolineales bacterium
GTCATTCTCCAGTACAACGTGCACATCCACATCTACAATCGTGTCTTCGATGTGGACGCGGACACCCTGGTCGTGATTGCGCCGGAAGATATCACGTACATTGGCCGGCACTTCACCCATGCGGCTGACGCCGTCGACAGCGAGAGTCGTCAGGCGCGCGATTGAAAGCAGCACGCCTGAATCAATTGTCGTTTTTCCAGGAGGACGAGGCGAGTCCATACTTTCTCCTTGTTTCATTCTTACATCATTGTCAGGCCGCCATCCAGGCTGAGCGTCTGACCGGTGAGATAGGCAGCCTGGTCGGATACGAGGAATGCAACGGCATAAGCCACTTCTTCAGGCTTTGCCATGCGGCCCAATGGCGTACTGGCCAGAATGGCTTTTATGGCTTCTTCCGGCGTAGATTCAATAATTTCGGTTTCAACAAACCCCGGCGCAACAACGTTGACGGTGATATTGCGGGAGGCAACTTCGCGAGCAAGCGCTTTCGCAAATCCGATCTGACCGGCTTTTGACGCCGAATAATTGGTCTGGCCCGGGTTGCCCATCCGGCCTGCGACGGACGAAATATTGACGATGCGCCCGTAACGTTTCCGCATCATGTGACGGACTGCAGCTTTCGAGCAATTGAAGGTGCTTTTGAGATTCGTCGTGATGACTGCGTCCCAATCATCTTCTTTCATCATCATGATCAGACCGTCTCGAATAATGCCAGCATTGTTAACGAGAATGTCCAATCCGCCGAGAGTATCGATCGTTCTCTTAACGAGATCGCCCGCCTGTTCGAAATTCGAGACGTCTGCCTGGAATGCTGCAGCTTTACCGCCCATGGCCTCAATCTCTGAGACGACTTCTTCGGCTTTCTCTGGCGAACTAAAATAATTGACCGCAACGACTGCTCCTCTGCGGGCGAGCTCGAGTGCGATCGAACGTCCGATGCCGCGCGAAGCACCAGTGACGAGGGCAACGCGGCCGGATAATGAGGTTGATGCAGGTTCAGTCATGCGCTAGCTCCAGTGCTTATTTCGTGAGAATTATACCTTAGGGATTTCTGATATGCAGTGAATTGGGCGGTAAACAGGCGAGAAGGGCAGCAGGAAGTCTTTCCGCTATCTGCTCTATTTGAATGTAATATTCAAGCTAACGCAAGTGCGTGACTTCAAAGCTTGCTTGCGCCGGTTAATTCGAAAATTGGATGAAGTCCTCAACGGTCCCAAGTGTGATCCTGGTCGTGTCGCGGCTGATGCGTTTGATCAGCATCGACAGCACATCCCCCGTACCGACTTCTATGAAGGTGTCAACGCCCTGGGAAATCATATATTCGACGCTTTCCGTCCACCTGACGCGCGATGTCAGCTGAGCTTTCAAATCTTCCTCTATATCACGTGTATATTTCAGCGGTTTCGCAGTCACATTACCGATAATGGGAATCATCGGATCGCGCAGTTTTGCACCGTCTACTGCCTCGTTGAAGGCTTCCTGGGCATGCGCCATCAAATAAGAGTGCGCAGCGATGCTCACCATCAGCGGTACGACTTTTCGAGCGCCTGCAGCGTTGGCAATGTCGATCAGGCGACGGAGGGCTCCGCCTGCTCCCGAGACGACAATCTGACCCGGGCAGTTGTCGTTTGCGATTTGGACGCGTTCGTCACCCACGTTCGCTTTTTCGCAAATCGATTCAACAACTGTCGTATCCAGCCCGAGAATGGCGACCATGCCCCCAGGCTTCTCTTTCCCTGCTAATTTCATCAATTCGCCGCGCCTGCGCGTTAATGAGAGCGCTTCAGGGAAATCCAGTGCACCTGCGGCAACGAGCGCTGAAAGCTCTCCAAGCGAATGGCCGGCGACATATTTTGGACGAAAATCCGGCATCATTTCTTTAAAAATTTTTAATGCAGCGACCGAGTGCACGAGCAAAGCCGGTTGGGTGTTGTACGTGTCATTTAAGAGGTCTTCAGGACCATCCCAGGAGATATCCGAGATTGGCGCATCCAGAACCATATTCGCATGAACGTAGGTTGCACGAGCAATCGGATAAGCGGAAGCGAGATCCTGTCCCATACCGACGACCTGTGAACCCTGGCCGGGGAATATCAGTGCGGTTTTCGAAGCGTTAAGTTCCATTGCGTAATCCTTGTCAGGAAAAAAGTTATCGAAAAGCTTTAACACGGATGAGGGGAATTCGTTCTGAAAAATAAAAAAGCCGTGACTCATCACGGCATTAAATCAAAGGAGCGCCTGGAGTCGATCATTGCCAGGCGAAGCCCAAATTATTCTTGTTCGACTTCGTAGATTTCGCGTCCCTGGTAGTAGCCACAGTGAGGACAGACCCGGTGCGGAAGGCGCAGATGACCGCAGTTGCTGCACTGAGTGAGGTTCTTGGCCTTAAGGGCGTCGTGCGCGCGGCGGCGATCGCGGCGGCCTTTAGAAATCTTTTGTTTAGGAAGTGGTGCCATTTCTTACTCCTGGTCTCATACACACGGGCTTTCCAGCCCCGTTTCCGGTAGATTTTGCATAAAAATCCCTGCCAGGAAAGGCAGGGATGGGCATTATACGGACTGCAGTGGGCGTTGTCAAGTTAAATTAGCCGACATTCATCCGCAAATAGGCTTCGATAAAGCCGTCCAACTGGCCGTCCAGCACTGCCTGTGTGTTGCCGACCTCGAAATTCGTGCGGTGATCTTTCACCATCTGGTAGGGGTGAAGGACGTACGAGCGAATCTGGTTTCCCCATTCGATTTTTTGAAATTCACCCCGCATCTTTGCAAGCTCTACCTCTTGCTGTTCGCGCTTGCTTTCCAGCAGGCGCGCCTTCAAAACGCGCATCGCATTTTCGCGGTTTTGGGTTTGAGATCGCTCGTTCTGGCAGGATGCCACTATGCCGGTCGGAAGGTGTGTGATCCGGACAGCCGTGTCATTCTTTTGCACGTTCTGGCCTCCTGCGCCTGAAGATCGAAAGGTCTCTATCTTGATGTCGTTAGGGTTAATTTCGATTTCTGCGTCGTCTTCTACCTGGGGAAGCACTTCAACCTGCGAGAAAGAGGTGTGCCGCCTTGCTGAGGAATCAAATGGAGAGATCCGGACCAGTCTGTGGACGCCTTTTTCCGGCCGTAAATATCCAAAAGCGTATCTTCCTGCTACTGAAATTGTAACGCTCTTGATCCCGGCAACTTCTCCGTCCGTGGAGTCGATGATTTCTGTCTCGTAACCGCTCAATTCAGCCCAACGCAGGTACATGCGCTGGAGCATGGCTGCCCAATCTTGCGAGTCGGTGCCGCCGGCGCCAGCATTGATGGTCAGCAGGGCGTCGCCTCGATCATATGGTCCGGACATCATGGCCTGGAATTCGCGCCTGTCGAGCTCTTTCTCGATGGCGTCTGTCTCCCTGGTCAATTCTTCAAGGAGCAGTTCATCATCGAGCGATGCCAGTTCAAGGCTGTCATCGATGCGCTGTCGCAGCGACTGCCAACCGGAAACCTCTTCGCGCAGGCCCGAGAGCCGCTTCATGATCCCCTGTGCGCGGGCCGGATCGTTCCAGAGGTTTGGATCTTCTGTTACTTTCTGGAGTTCTGTAACTTCATCTTCTTTCCTGGCGAAGTCAAAGACGCCTCCATAGATTCAGGATTTTTTCACGGGCGTCTTCAAGCCGTTTAACAAGTTCTGACATTTTTTAGGTCCTCTGATATGCCCTGTTGTCTGCAGGGCACTTATTGTTGCTTTGAGAAAGGATCATTATTTGAAGCCGCAGGATTATACAACCGTTTCTGTGACTTGTCCAAGCTTGATGGTTAATGGGTTTCGAGCGCTGCCAGAACGCCATCGATGAAGGCATCCGGATCGAACGGTTCAAGGTCCTCCGGTTTTTCACCGAGTCCCGCAAACAGAATCGGCAATCCAAGTTCTCGCTGTATGGCAAAAGCCATGCCGCCACGGGCGGACGAATCCAGCTTGGTCAGAATTACGCCGTTCACCTCAACTGCTGCTTTGAACGCCTTGGCCTGCTGGAGCGCATTTTGCCCCGTGGTAGCGTCCATCACGAGCCAGACGGCGTGCGGTGCCCCATCGAGCGCTTTCCCCGCGACCCGGTGGACCTTCTTCAGTTCTTCCATCAGGTTGAAACGGGTGTGTAATCGGCCTGCCGTATCGACAAGTACGATATCCGTCCCACGTGAAATCGCGGCTTTGACAGCGTCGTACGTCACTGCACCGGGATCTCCGTTCGGTTGTCCGGCGATGATCGGCAGGTCGACACGCCCGGCCCAGGACTGAAGCTGTTCGATCGCTGCGGCGCGAAAGGTATCTGCAGCGACGAGGAGCACTTTTTTACCGTCTGCACGGAAGCGTGCGCCGAGTTTCGCTGCGCTGGTCGTTTTCCCCGAGCCGTTGACGCCGACAAGCAAGATAACTGCTGGCGCGGACGAAAATTTGACCGGCGGCGGATTCTGGAGGAGCGAACGGAGTTCTTCACGCAATCCGGTTCGAAGTTCGTCGGCGCGTGTCAGCCCTTCATTGTCCACGCGCGCTTCGAGCGCGTCCAATACGACATCAGTCGTTTCAATACCGATATCGGATTGAATCAGGATCGCTTCCAGGTCGTCCCAGATATCGTCAGTAATCTCGGTTGCGCCAAGGATATTGGCGAGCTGGCCAAAGGTGCGTTTGCTGGTGCGCGAGAGTCCTTCTCGCCATTTGTTGAACATGCTCATATCGGACGGATTGTATCAAAATTTCGGGGTTCGTGATCTCGTTTGGAAACCTGCGGCTTGATATTTGTCGGTGACGTTCGTTATAATTCCCTTATGTCCGAACCAAAGCTATCGCACATCGACGAAGAAGGCCGTGCAAGGATGGTTGATGTAGGGCACAAACCCGAGACCGAGCGATTGGCGGTTGCCCGCGGTGAAGTGCGCATGAATCCGGAAACACTCTCTCTGATCCGTTCAGGAAGCCTGAAAAAAGGTGACTTGATCGCGACAGCTGAAATTGCAGGAGTGATGGCCGGCAAAAGGACATCAGACTTGATCCCGCTCTGCCACCCACTGCCAATCAACCAGCTCGCGGTTGAATTGAGGTTAGACGACACGCTGCCTGGTGTCGTAATCACGGCGACTGCGCGTACTTTCGGGAAGACAGGCGTGGAAATGGAAGCATTAACCGCCGTTTCCGTCGCTGCACTCACCGTATACGACATGGCTAAATCCGTTGAAAAGACCATGCGGATCCAGAATATCCGCCTTGTGGAGAAACGCGGCGGCCAGAGCGGTGATGTGTATAACGAGGAAACCGATGCGTAAAATCACAATACTTTTCTTTGCAACCCTGCGA
>JBFGQG010000293.1:0-5302 GCA_041564295.1 Anaerolineales bacterium
CACCAACCTGAAAGACTTCTACAATCTCGTTGACGTTTACATGGACGCCGTTTTTTACCCGCTCATCCCCCCACACATCCTCGAACAGGAGGGCTGGCATTATGAGCTCGAAGCGCCCGACCTACCGCTGGAATATAAAGGCGTCGTTTTCAATGAAATGAAAGGGGCATATTCGTCACCTGAAAATCGACTCAGTGACTACATCCAGCAAACGCTTTTCCCGGACATCGCCTATTCTTTCGATACCGGCGGTGATCCACGAGTTATCCCGGACCTGACCTACGAGCAGTTCAAAGAGTTCCATAAGCGGTACTACCATCCTTCGAATGCACTGATTTACTTTTACGGCGACGATGATCCGGAAGAACGCCTGCGTTTTCTTGAAGGTTATTTGAATGAATTCGACGCAGTGGAGATCGACGGTGACATGCCGCTGCAACCCTATTTTGATGAACCACGACGTTATACATTCAAATACCCAAGCGGGGAGGAAGCAGAAAGCCAGAACAAGTGCATGGTAAGTGTGAATTGGGTGCTGCCAGAAACCGAAGATCTCTTAGAGGTGTTTGCAGGCGATATCCTGTCGGATATTTTGTTGGGAAACCAGGCGGCCCCACTGCGGAAAGCACTGATCGATTCCGGTCTGGGTGAAAAGCTCATCGGCAGCGGCCTTTCTGACTACACTCGCCAGCCAACATTCTCCGTGGGTCTCAAAGGGATCGATGCGGGCAGCAGCCCGCAGGTCGAAGCCCTCGTGCTCGACACCTTGACTGAGTTGGTCGAAGGCGGCATTGATCGCGAGACGGTTGAAGCTTCCCTTAATTCGATTGAATTCTCGCTGCGTGAGAACAATACAGGCAGCTTCCCGCGCGGCCTGATGCATTTTTTTATTGCGCTTAATTTCTGGTCGTACGGACGAGATCCGGTCGAAGCGCTTTTCTTTGAAAAGCCGATGAAGCAAATCCGCGAACGCGTTGAGGCCGGAGAACCGCTTTTCGAGAACCTTATCAAGCGCTTGTTGCTGGATAACAACCACCGTACTACTGTGCTGGTTGAACCTGACCCTGAAATGGACGCGCGTGAAGAAGCTGCGGAACGCGAAAAACTCAACCGGATCAAGGCCGGATGGACGCCCGAAGAGATCGATAAAATCGTCGAACGAACGTCCCAGCTGCGAAAAATCCAGGAAACGCCTGACTCCCCGGAAGCTCTGGCGACTCTGCCTTTCCTGGCGCTCGATGATCTGGAAAAAGAGACAAAGAAAGTGCCGAAAGAAGAGCTGACCCTCTCCGGAACGCCGGCTTTGCACCACGATCTTTTTACAAATGGAATTGTTTATCTGGACCTGGCCTTTGATCTCCATTCACTACCACAGGACCTTCTCCCATACGTCCCCATGTTCACGCGCTGTCTCCTTGGCATGGGTACCGAGAAAGAGGACTTCGTTAAGCTGACACGCAGGATCGGTCGCAAGATCGGAGGATTGTATGCCAGCTCGTTCGTATCCCCCGAGGTAACTTCCAGAGAGGCAGTCGCGAAGCTGTTCATGCGCGGCAAAGGCACGATGGCGCAGGCAAAGGACCTGCTGGAAATCCTTCACGACGTGCTCCATACAGTCAGGCTGGACAACCCGGAAAGGTTTCGCCAGATGGTGCTGGAGAGTAAAGCGGCAAAAGAGTCGAGCCTGGTGTGGTCAGGACATTCTTATGCCAACGCCCGTTTGCGAGCGCACTTCAACGAAGCGTACTGGTTGAACGAGCAGTTGAGTGGTCTGAACAGCCTGTTTTTCATCCGAAACCTAGCGGACGAATTGGAAAAAGATTGGCCAGGTGTACTGGCGAAGCTCGAGACGATTCGCGAACTGGTCTTCAACCGGAACGCGGCCATCTTAAGCGTTACGTTGGACCAGGAGAACTGGGCTGAATTAGAGCCGGAAATAGCGGCGTTCCTCGGCGGTCTGCCGGCAGGAGAAAATTCGACACAAAAATGGGATCGATCGGCATTCCCGAAAAACGAAGGCTTTACGATCCCTGCACAGGTGAACTATGTCACCAAAGGCGCAAACCTGTTCGATCACGGGTATGTCTCCCATGGATCGGCCTTCGTCATCAACAAATACCTCTATACGACCTATTTATGGGAGAAGATCCGGGTCCAGGGTGGTGCTTACGGGGGTATGGTCGCATGGGACCGTATCGCCGGGGTGTACAGCTTTGTTTCTTACCGGGACCCCAACCTGGTTCGCACGCTGAAAAATTTTGACAATACCGCTGAGTTCTTAAAACACCTCGATCTGAGCCAGGATGAGCTCACCAAATCGATCATCGGCACGATCGGGGACGTAGACGGTTACCAGCTACCGGATGCAAAGGGACACGGATCCTTTGTGCGCCATATAACCGGCATCACAGAAGAAAATCGCCAGCAGCTCAGAGATGAAATTCTGAGCACCACTGTTGATGATTTCAAGGCATTCGGCCGCGCACTCGAGTCTCTGCAGGAGGATGGGCAGATAGTCGTTATAGGTTCAACAGAGGCTATCCGGGAAGCGAATGAATCGCAAGGCGGCGATTGGCTGAGTGTACAAAGAGTGCTCTGATGGTCGTTGATATTGTGGGCGTGCCGATGGATTTTGGGCAGGGCCGTCGTGGGGTCGATATGGGTCCTTCGGCGATCCGCTATGCAGGTCTGCGTGAGGGCGTCACTGCAATCGGGCATACGATCCACGAATCCGGGAATGTCGAGGTTCCTATCCCGGAGATGTGCCGCTCGGACGACCCAAAGCTGCGTAATCTCGACTGCGTTGTCCCGGTCGCTCGCGATCTCATGGCGCGCACCGCCGAGGTTGTCGGTGAAGGACATTTCCCGATCGTGCTTGGAGGCGACCACAGCTTGTCGCTGGGTTCGGTCCGTGGTGCGGCCCGGCATAAACGCCTGGGTCTCATATGGGTCGATGCGCATGCGGACTTCAACACGGATGAAACCACGCACAGCGGCAACATACATGGCATGCCGCTGGCGGCGCTCGCAGGGCTTGGCCATGAAAGACTTGTCGGGCTTGGGGAAAAAGTTCCTGAATTTGGGAGCCTCGCCGCGGTTGAACCTTCGCATATTGTGATCGTTGGCGCGCGCGACCTTGATCCGGGTGAAAAGGACAATCTGCGCAGGTTGGGTGTGCGTGTATTCTCCATGCATGAAATCGACAGCTACGGCATAAACACCGTCATGCAGCAGGCGATCGACATTGCCTCCCGCGGCACGGACGGCATCTACCTCAGTTTTGACATGGACAGCATCGATCCGCTCTACGCGCCGGGCGTCGGCACGCCCGTCCAGGGTGGCCTGACCTACCGGGAAGCCCACCTGATTGCTGAGATGCTGGCTGAAACCAGCAAGATCGTAGGGATAGACGTGGTTGAGGTCAATCCAATCCTCGACGAACGGAATCGCACCGCTGAATTAGCTGTTGAAATCATCCTATCTGCGCTTGGGAAACGGGTGTGGTGAAATGATTCTTTATGTAGACATGGAGCATGAATCGGGTCGTCAGACGCAGTTGGGGGAAAAGATCATGGCCGCCCGGTTGAAGATCAAGTACAGGATCGAATCGCTGACAGGAATGCCCTGCCTGATAGCGCACTACAGCCGTCTGGACCTTAATTTTCTCAAACAGATTGACTTCCAGGCGATCCTGCTTTCCGGCAGCGCAACCGACCCGGAGCATTACGATGACCTCGACGGTTTCAATGAAGTCGTCCGCGAGACGGAACTCCCGATTCTCGGCCTCTGTGGAGGATGGCAGTTCATGGCGCAGGCTTTCGGCGCAAAGATTACTCCTCTGGGCCGGTCAGGGGAATTGAACGTACAGGATCCGGTCATTTTTCGACAGGGATATATTCAAGAATTTGGCTATCATCCGGTTGATGTGCACGAAGAACACCCACTCCTGGCCGGGGTCGGAACGTCCCCGGTATTCTGGCATGCGCACTATCTCGAGGTCAATCCGGTTCCCGACGGCTTTCGCGTTTTTGCCAGCACTCGGGATTGTGCCGTTCAGTTCGCTGCACACGACACGTTACTGCGTTTCGGTACGCAGTTCCACCCTGAATATTTCAGCGAAGAACACAATGCTGGCGAGACGGTGCTGAAAAATTTCTTCAATCTCGCCGGCGTAAGGACGACTGATGGATGACGATCAAACCTGGATTGAGCCTCGAAAACAGGGCTCGCGTCCGGAACAAAACGACGATTTTGACTCGCTACCCCCCATGCCGCCGGCCCCTGGCCCCCCCGGGAGTGGTGGGCGTAACCGCGGCCTGTTACTCCGCATCGTCATCATTGGGCTCGTTTTCCTGGTCCTCTGTGCGGTAGGCGGCTTCGCCTTGTGGCAGATTGCCAGGACCGGGCTGGTGCCCGTCGGCTTCATTGCAACGGTCACACCGGATTCTGAGACGATTGCACAGACTGCAGCCGTCGAAGAAACCCGATTAGCTTCCATTCCGACAGAGACGCCTTCACTAGAGCCGACCCTGGCCCCTACCGATACACTCCTCCCTCCAACGGAGACTGCAGCTCCGACCGAACTGCCGACCGAAACGCTAGTACCTACTTCAGCCGCACCTACATTCACAACAACCCAGGCGATGTTCTGCAGGCAAGGCCCCAGCGCGACGTACGACGTCGGCCGGGCGCTCAATGCAGGCGAGACATACCCTATCGTTGGGCGATCAACCAGCCCGGTCGATGGTTTCAGCAACTGGTGGCAGATTGACCTTGGCGACCGGCTGTGCTTTGTTTCCGAGCCGCTTGGAACGACACGGGGCGATCCTTCCGGTGTTCCGGTGGTCCAGCCTCCACCCACGCCCACCCCGACTCCGACTCCGACGCCTTCCAGCACTCCGACTGCAACTGCAACGCCTTGAATTAGTCCTGGCGTCGCCGGTAGATACAGTCCGATTTTCGAAAGGCGGTAAAATAATAGCCGCTCGATATGCTTACGGACGCCAGATTACCGGGTAACAAGGAACACGTCTATGAAGATCAATATTAACGGCATCGAACGTGAATTTAACCTCCCTCCGCATACAACGCTTCTGCGTGCGCTGCGGGGAGAGGGCTATTTTTCTGTTAAACACGGGTGTGAAACCGGCGATTGCGGTGCGTGCACAGTATTATTCGATGGGAAACCTGTAAATGCATGCGTTACGCTGGCTGTACAGGCCGAAAGTCATTCTATAGAAACGATAGAGGACCTGGGTGAACGGGAAGGCAAAGGCTGGCGGGAGACAGAAGGCCTCCACCC
>JBFGQG010000294.1:0-5301 GCA_041564295.1 Anaerolineales bacterium
GCGCGGCCCGTACGCCCGATTCGGTGCGTGTAGGCGTCGACTGTGTCCGGCATATCGAAGTTGATGACGTGCGTAATCTCGCTAACGTCGATGCCTCGTGCGGCGATATCGGTAGCGACCAGGATGTCGAACTTATTCGTGCGAAATCCGTCGAGCGCACGCTGGCGCTGGTTTTGTGACATGTTGCCTTGCAGCGCGGCCACGCGGAATCTTTGCCTGTCCAGGTCCCTGGCCAGGTTGCGGGCCCGGTATTTCGTGCGCGTGAAGATCAATACTTTACCTGTTGCAGTACGGTCAAGCAGGGTCAACAGCATCGTTTTTTTCAAGGTGTGTGGGACGGGATAGAGCGCATGCGAGACCGTTTTAACAGGCGCAGTCATGCCGATCTGAACAGTAACGGGGTCCTTCAGGATTGAATCGGACAGTTTACGTGCATCGGAGGGCATGGTAGCCGAGAAAAAGAGCGACTGGCGTTTCTCGGGCAGTTGCCGGATGACCCTGCGGACATCAGGCAGGAAGCCCATGTCGCACATGCGATCGGCTTCGTCGAGGACGAAAACTTCAATCCTCGAAAGGTTGATATTCCCTTCGCCGATCAAATCAAGCAGCCTGCCCGGACAGGCGATGACGATCTCCACGCCTGATTTGAGGGCGGCAATCTGGGCAGCTTTACCGACGCCGCCATAAATGGACGTGCTGCGGATGCGCAGGTTTTTACTGAATCCGGCCGTGGCCTGGTGAATCTGCTCTGCCAGTTCTCGTGTAGGGGCCAGGACGAGCGCCCGGACATAACCGAGGGGACCTGTTGACAATCGATGGAGGATCGGCAGCATGAAAGCCGCAGTTTTACCTGTTCCGGTTTGGGCAAGGCCGAGTACGTCGCGTCCTTGCAATACAACTGGAATGGCCTTGTCCTGGATGGGTGTGGGTTCGGTGAAACGGAGTGACCTGACTGCCGATTGGATGCGGGGATCGAGGTCGAATTTGTTAAAAGTATTGGCGGTGTGATCCGACATAGTGAATGGTTTCCTTTTTGTTGTGTTGCGATCTGTCGCTGCGCGACCTGTACGACGGCGCGCGTTTTCTTAAAACAGTCCACTCAACACAACGATTGTGAAACCGTCGTATGTTACCCATCATGCCGGAAGCGACTGGTGGTGAGCCTACCGTTGCAAGAAAAAAGCCCTGCCGAAGGGGCAAGGCATTTCAGAATTCTCAAAAAACAACGTTGCCGATGATTTATTGTGTTACAGCGATGTGCAGTATAACATAATATCCATAAACGCAATATATGAATGTCGCTCTATGCGCATCTCGCTTGAACAGGTGTCCGGTGAAAACAGGTCTTCCATCAGACACCTGGGCGATTTTCGATCATTGTGCGGATTTCCTTCAATGCCTCGATGTTCCCGACCAGTGTCAGGCGATCTCCGAGTTCCAGCACAGTGTCTCCGTGCGGGATGATCAGTTCGTTTTCTCGTCTCAGCGCCAGCACAAGCGCATCACCAGGTAATTTCAGTTCACGCAGTTTGCGTCCGGATAACGCGGGATTCCTGAGGCGCATTCTCCGAGTCGTTCGGTCATCCTGAGATGAGGTTAACAGCGTATAGACGTCCGGGTTGCGGGCCATCATCGTGATCATCGTCGCGCGCTGGAGGGCTGGTGAGAAGGGTTTGATCCCGGCTTTTTGGAATTCTTCCAGAAGCACAGGGTTTCGAACGACAGCGATCACATTCCGGACACCTCTTCCGCGGGCGACTCGCCCGATTTCCAGGCTGTTTTGCTCATCCTCGCCGAGGAGCAGCAGGGCTTTAACCTCTGCAGCGGGGACAAGGTCCAGGCTGTCGGCTGATGCTTCGGCTTCGATCACATCAAACCCGTTTTCCGAAACGGAGCGACGCCATCCCGCGTCGCAATCCATAAAACGCACATCATCGCCGTGCGCACGCAGTTCTTGCGCAACGTGCAGACCGAGTTCGGTGCCGCCAACGATCAGGGCATACCGTTTGACCTCTCTCGACACAAATGGCAGGATCAGCCCGAAAAGAAACGGCATCAATAGAACGGTAATGACCGAGAAAAGGATCACGGTCGTTGCGGTTGCAGAATCGAACAGCCCGGCACGCAGGCCGATGACGGCGATCGCAACTTCGAGTGAGAGGTGAGTGTTGAGCAGGAAGCCTGCACCGAAGATTTGTCTCCAGCTAAAGAACTTCTTAACGACCAACAACGGCAATAACTTGACGACGATTGCGATCAGGAAGAACTCAGGCAGTGAAAGCAGGCTCTCCGGCGATTCCATCAGCGCCTGCAGGTCCAGGTCTACACCAACCAGGATGAAAAATACCGGAGTGAAAAACCCGAATCCGAAGGCTTCGAGCTTGTGGACCATGTTGTCATCTTCCGAGCCTTTCAGCAAGGAAATGATCATTCCCGCGAGGAACGCGCCGAGGATCAGTTCAGCATCGACGAATTCGGCCAGCACAACAAAAGACATCAGGATCACGATCGCGCCGCGCACCTTGATCTGGATCGTTGCCCGGCTGAGTTCTTCAAAGAAATTGCGCACGGCCGGGATGCGGACCAGACCAGGGCCGAAGCGGTAGAACAAAATGAAGGCCAGGAAAAGCAGCCCTAGGGAGAAAATTTCGGGATCGAAGCCGCGGTTGCTCGTGATCAGGTAGACGGTTAGCAGAAGGACGGTAATGAAGTCCGCCAACATAGCTGTGATGAAGATTATCTGCCCAAAACGCTCGTTGAGCATTTCCCTTTCTTTCAAAATCGGCAGCAGCACGCCCAGGGACGTTGCACTGAGAATGAATACCAGCAGCGCCTGTTCACCCTGCAACCCGAGGCGGTTAATGAGCATTGCTCCTGGAATGGCCAATGCAAGAGTCAACCCGTATATCAAAAGAGCCAGCAAACCGACGTTTGGCCCGTTCGATTTCTGCTCTTTCCTCGGGAAAAGTATGTCGAAATCGATCTCCAAACCCGCCAGGAACATCAGGAAAGCAAGACCGATGTCAGCCATGAAGGTCAGGATAGGTCCGTTTGAGACCCAACCCAAAACAGAAGGCCCGACGATCACACCCGCGATGATTTCACCAACGACAACAGGAATGCGTTTGAAGCGGCCAAATACGAGCGGGACGGCAAATGCGAGCAGTAGAACGATTAAAAGCGGGACAAAACGCCCCGGATCTTCTGGGACAGCGGCAAATGACATAGAATTTCCTCGGATACCGGTCTCCTTCCGGATAATTATCATAAGAACATAACATAAATCTTGTTTCTTTAGTGTAAGGCGAGTATAAGATTTATCTATGAAGTGATTATGTGTGCATGTTTATATTCAAATAAAATTTTCATTCACCTGGGCGGATTTTTCTATGGTTGCAGATTATCCTTCCAACATACTATGCCTGAACCATTCGTTATTACTAGCGGTAGACATTGCCAGATTTCACGGTTCAAAGATAATTAACCTGACATTTAATTTGCGTTCGATGCAACTATTATGTATTATGTCGCAGCGAGCTAACAATGCCATCCCGGTAATGGATCTCGTCTTTGCCGGCCGTACAATACGCGGCGATATTCATCTCAACTGTGCACATTGCAGACGAATTGATCCTTCCCGCAAACGAAGCTGTACTACACTGGATTTGTAATCGTTTTCCAACCGACCAGCAGCCGGCGTTCTCAAGGAAAGATAATTGAAAAGTGGTGCTGTTTGGTGGAGGAATGCAGGCGAACTGCGCCGGATCAGGAGAGTGTGATGATTGGTCAAATATCACCAGGGAAAAAAGGGCATCCGAACAACGATCGGTTTTTGGAACGGTTCAAGCAGGCGGCAATAGCCGGCACGAGCTTCGGATTCATGGCTGTTTTGATTTCTGCGCCTGCGGTTTCCGGACTGACTGCCGGAACGCAAAAACTGCAGGCTGGAATCAACTTACCTGCGTCTGTTCAAGGAGTCGGCGAGTTCCAGGTCAACACCTTTACGACGAACCGCCAGATCCATGGATCGATTGCGATGGATGAGGACGGAGATTTCGTAGTGGTCTGGCAAAGTCTGGAGTCTGCCGGTTCGGATAACTCTGATTACAGCATCCAGGGTCAGCGCTATACCAAGGAAGGTGTACCTGTCGGCGGACAGTTCCAGGTCAATACATACACAACCGGCGCACAATCCAAGCCGGTCGTTGCCATGGATGCGGATGGGGATTTTGTCGTCATCTGGCAAAGTGTGGGTTCTGATGGGGATGACAAGAATGATTTGAGCATACAGGGCCAGCGGTATACGAAGACCGGCGCTATGAACGGTTCGCAATTCCAGGTCAACACGTTTACAACAGGCAATCAAGATTATCCCGAAGTGGCGATGGACGCGAATGGTAATTTCGTAGTGGTCTGGTCGAGCAACCCTTCTTCAGATGCGGATATCCGTGCGAGGCGATACAATAACAGCGGTGTGGCGCAGGGCTCCGATTTCAATGTCAACACCTATACGACGAATGACCAGTCGCGTCCGGCGGTTGCAATGGACCTCGATGGAGATTTCGTGGTGGTCTGGCAGAGCCGAGGAACGCCGACCGGCAATACGGATACTTCGGATTTCAGCATCCAGGGCCAGCGGTATACGAAGACTGGCGCTGCGAACGGGACGCAATTCCAGGTCAATACCTATACCACAAGTACTCAGATTTACCCCTCTGTTGGAATAGACGATGATGGCGATTTCGTGGTGGTCTGGCAAAGCTTCGGCTCCTTCGGTACCGACTCCAGCGGGCATAGTGTCCAGGGCCAGCGGTTTAATGCAGCAGGCGTCAAACAATCCAGCCAGTTTCAGGTCAACCAATATACAACCAGCCTGCAGTCAGACCCGGCGGTGGCAATGGATGGATCGGGCGATTTTATCATCACCTGGGTGAGCGTCGGATCGCGCGGTTCAGATACGCAGCCGTTCAGCATACAGGGCGCACATTACCTCAGTGCAGGCATTTCCCAACTGGGCGAATTCCAGGTCAATACGTTCACAACAAGCACACAAAACCGCTCAGCCGTAGCAATGGACCGGTTCGGAGATTACATCGTTGTCTGGGATAGTTTCGGCTCATTTGGGAACGACAACGATTGGGAAAGTATACAGGCGCGGCTCTTCCCGAAACCGCCGATCATCAACCTGCTTCCTTCGGTCTGGAAACCGTAAGGCCATCCCGTCGGTCTTTGATCAATCCTCCAGGCCCAAGGTCCGGACGATCCAGCATCGCCTGGACTTTTTCATAATACCGACCGATA
>JBFGQG010000295.1:0-5277 GCA_041564295.1 Anaerolineales bacterium
AGACGGCGATAGAACAGTTCGGTGACGGCGGAATATATTTCGGAATCTGCGTGCTGATGTGTACTCTTCCGGGGCTCCCGATGTTCGGACACGGCCAGATAGAGGGTTTTAAAGAAAAATATGGTATGGAATACCAGAGAGCTTATTACGACGAAAAACCGAACCAGGGCCTGGTTGAACGGCACAAACGCGAAGTTTTTCCGCTTCTGCACCGCCGCAGGTTGTTTGCTGATGTTGAGCATTTCCTGTTATACGATGTCTATTCCGGTGACGGAACTGTAAATGAAGACGTATATGCATTCAGCAACCGTTTTGGCGATGAGTCATCACTGGTACTTTTCCATAATAAGTGGGGCGAAGCCTCCGGCACGATCCACAGGACGAGTCCATTTGCAGTCAAGGACCAGGACGGAAACGCTCATACAGAACAAAGCTCCCTCGGGAGAGGGCTCGGTCTGCCGGTTGATGGTTCTAAATATGTCATTTTCAAAGACCAGATAACTGGCCTGGAATACATACGCTCATGTGCGGAAATTCATGATCGCGGTCTCCGGATTGACCTGGGAGCATTTGAATACCGCGTCTTCCTGGATTTTCGGATGGTAGAAGAAAACGAATGGAGTCACTACAGGATGATCATGGATTACCTGGACGGGCGCGGGGTGCACGATCTTGAGACTGTCAAGCAAGAAGTCATCCTCCAACCGGTCCTTTATCCCTGGAAGGAACTCGTCAACAGCGGTTTTTACAGCTATTATTTCGAAACTGTGGCTAATGAACCCGCCGAATCACAGGATAAAAGTGAACTCCAAAGCCAAACACGCGCGAAAACACTTGCTGTCATTGAGGGCATCGCCGGCTTCCTGAACATTGAAATTGCTGCCGACGCTGTGACGGCTAACATTGTGGATTTGGCGACTGAATCGGTTCGTGCATTGCCGGATACATCCACCCAACTGGAAATGGCCATCCTGCTGAGTTGGGCGTTCTCCCACCCGCTCGGCCTGATTACGTCTCCTGACAGGTATGCCTCTCAAAGCCGAGCCTGGATCGATGAGTGGTTATTCGGCAAGATCATCCGTGACGCGCTCTCTCAGTTCCGGGCCGACCGGTATGCCTACCCGCTCACGGTGCTTTTGATCGGAAAAGATCCGAACTTCTGGATCGCACCATCTGCGTATGAAACACTTGAAAAATGGCTTCAAGACGGTGAGACTTCACGGTTCCTGGGTGTTAACAGGCATCAGGGCGTTCTCTGGTACGATCGCAATGCCTTAATTTTGCTAATTAAATGGGTGCAAATCATTATTGAGATTGCCTGGTCTTCGCCGGCGGATTTTTTGGCTGATCAGGTGGATACCGGAATAAATGCCGGCGACATTCTTTCGGAAATCAAGGAAGCCTCTTTGATCGCCGGCTACCAGGTAAATCCGATGCTGAACAGCCTGGAAGACCACATTTCCAGGCATACGGAGAAAACTAAGATTGGTGAAAAAAATGAAACCGACTAAATTATTGAAGCTGGTTGTTTTGATTTTGATACTGACCGGCTGTGCAAACACCACGCCAATCGGTGCGCCCGGAGATGCTACGATAGAGAATACCTCAGGCCCATCTGTCACAGTTCAATCCTACCCGGAACCGGATCCGACCATGGTAACCGGTCCGCCGACCGCTTATCCCACCGCCGACTCCGGATATCCTGTCGATTCACCTCCTACCGGAACGGTTCCCTATCCTCCTCCGGGCAGCACAGAGCAGGGAACGTGCACACCCCTGCCCGCAGATACGGAACGCAAAGAGTTTTTATCCAATGACAGTATAGCACTCGTCGGCACGTTCTACCCGGCTTCTGAATGCAATGCACCGGTCGTCATCCTGTTTCACCAGTTTGGCAGCAGCAAGGAATCGTTTGCGAACCTGGCTTTATGGCTTCAAAACAGGGCTGAAGAACTTTCCGCAACGAATTCAGGCCTGCAGTCGTCTCCTATCAAGCAGTATGCCTGGTTCCCGCGGATGCCGGATGGAATGTCATTCAATGTGTTTGCGTTGGATTTCCGGGGCCATGGCGAAAGTGCAGAACGCATGGAAGGATATGATTCCGCGGGATATTTGATAGATGCCCAATCCGCGCTTTCGTTGGTCAAATCGCTTCCGAACGTCTCACCAGGCAGGATCATAACGATTGGCACCAGTATAGGCGCGGACGCGAGTCTTGACGCGTGCCTATTAATCAACGGTACGCAAATTGACGATTTTCAATTAAATCAGGGCTGTATTGGCGCGCTTTCGCTTTCTCCCGGGAACTACCTGGGGGTCAGCTACATAGACGTAGTGACACGTTTAAGCGAATTGCCGTTCAATGTTGTCGTCTACTGTGTTGCTGCTGAGCTGGACGGCGATTCTCCCGCGCTGTGCGGGGACAACCGGCCAGGAAAGTACGTCAGTACGGTATATCCTGGCCGAGGAGACCATGGAATCGCCCTTCTCCAGGAAAATCTCACGCCGGATATAGGCGCACTCATCCTGGAATTCTTATTGATGTCTACATCCTCGCCGTAATTGAAATATTCCTGGGAGGGAACATCATGACCGAGATCTTACATGCGCCAGGTTTTCTTGGGACGAATGCAAATTTTGCTGCGGATATGACTCTAATCCTGAGCCTCATCGTCGCATCCGTTTTTACCTATGGCGCGTGGATCGCAAAAAAAGGCCAGCGAATAGAGCGTAATTTCAAGAAGGGCTCGCCGGAGTTTGCTCATGCCGGAAAGCTTTTCAATCTCCACAGACGGGTACAGACCGGTGGGGCCGTGACCAATGTGATCCTCGTCCTCTGGTTGATGATCCTCCCGTACCGAGATTTCGTCATCAGGGACACCGGCGGACCTCGAGAAAGTTTTTTTTACACAATTACGACAGTCCACGCTTTAGTAGGTCTTTTTGCCTTTGTTTTCGGCAATTTTGTTGTTTTGCGGGGTAACAACCTGATGATCAAAGCCCTCAAGTTTAACAATTACAAGCCTTTTATGCGCACGGCCTATATTGCGTACATGCTGACGACCCTGCTGGGAGTCGGCGTCTACGCAACGTGGTTTATTCTCATCGCCAATCCGCCTTTGTTTTGATGTCAAATACGTATTATTTATCTCTCGGCGGGAACATTTCTCCTGAGAAAACTCTTCCAGCGGCCGTTTTGCTGCTCAGGCAGTTTGGGCAAATTACCGCTTTATCTACTGTCTTTGAAACAACACCGTTGGGAGTTACAGAACGGCAACCTGATTACCTGAACGCCGCATTGATTATCGAATCAGATTTGGGTCCGCAGGAATTTCAACTCGCGATTGCCAACATCGAACACTCGCTTGGGCGAGAGAGGACAGAAAATAAATACGCCGCGCGACCGATCGATATCGATATCATGCTTGTGGATGATGAAATCCTTTCTATTGATCATCGCCAGATACCCAGTCCAGAAATCCTGGAGCGCAATTTTGTCTCGATACCCCTGGCAGAAATCGCCCCGGAATATGTCCACCCGGAAACGCATCAAAAATTGCGAGAGATCGCAGCCGGTCATCTCAGGGAAAAAGGACCTCTCCGGCCGCGGCCGGATGTAAGGCTCAATTCGACACTCGATAAGTCTGATTGACCCGGCCGTCCAGCTCTACTATGGCATTCCCCTTAATCTGTGGATAAACATTCCATGTTAGACTTTGAAATATATTCCTTTACGAATTGACGCAGGCTGGTTCTATGACAGGCAAAATTCTCGTCATCGACGACGATCGAAAAACGGTCGAGCTCGTAAAACTTTATCTGGAAAGTGAAGGTTTTCACGTCTTTTCGGCCTTCGACGGTCAGATGGCGATTCAGATTGCCCGCAAACACACGCCGGACCTGATCGTGCTCGATTTAATGCTGCCGAAAGTGGATGGCATCGAAGTCTGCCGATCGATCCGGGCAGAATCCCAGGTTCCAATTATCATGCTGACAGCCCGGACGACTGAAGAAGACAAACTGCAAGGTCTGAACCTTGGCGCTGATGATTATATTGTTAAACCCTTCAGCCCTCGGGAGGTGCTGGCGCGTGTGAAAGCAGTCTTACGGCGTGCGCAATCCTACCGCGAGCCTGATCTGGATAAATCGCAACGGATTGTTTTCGGGAACCTGGTTGTAGACCCAGCGAAGCATGAAGCCACAATCAACGGCAATCAGGTGCTCCTTACGCCCAAAGAATTCAAGCTGCTTCAACTGTTTACAAGGCACCCTGGAAGGGCGTTCAGCCGTTCAGAACTCATGGATGAAGCATTTGGTAAAGAGTACGAGGGTTTAGAGCGCACGATCGATGTGCACGTGATGAACCTTCGGCGAAAAATCGAAGAGATTTCCGAAATATCGGTAGCGATCAAGACGGTTTACGGTACCGGTTACAAACTTATTGAAAAGAAGAAATGATCCGCAGTCTGCGATTACGGTTACTCCTGGCTTCCAGCATCGTCGTAGTGCTTATCGTTGCTTTTTTGGGGTATTCTTTCAGTCGGCTGACAACCAATGAATTTCAACGTTTCGCAGACCGGGATTTCCTCGATTACGAACGCCTCGTTACACCTTTTATCCTGCTGAAGCTCGAAAACTTTCTGCAGTTTCGCCGCACGGACTGTGACCAATCCCTGGAGAATCTCCTGGATTGCCAGAGCGAACCTGTCCCTTACACTTCCTCATCGCTCACGGAGTTTCAAAAACTCGTTAAAGATTTAGGGATGAGCACCGGAACGCGCATCGTCGTTGCGGACGCCGTTGGACGGACAATCGCAAATTCCGAGTGGGGAGAGCCTGGAAGCCGCGAAGCAGAACGGCCCCGGAGGAATGTTGCAGGGCTGTTTTTGATTGAAGGCGACCCTTTCCTCGTCTATATAGACCTGACCGAAGCTTCCGGCCTTGGCGCGAGCCAGCTTGCTTTTCTCAGTTCTGTCAATCGGGCCTTGTTGATTGCTGTCTTATCCGCCGTAATCGCTGCAATTCTGCTCACGATCTTGCTCTCGAGAAGGATACTCAGGCCGATCGAAGAATTGATCCTGGGCGCCCGCATCCTGGGTAAAGGCGGCCTGGATTACCGCGTGCCGATCCATCCGAACGACGAGATCGGTGAATTGGCCGTCGCCTTCAATACCATGGCCGATGGGCTGTCGCACCTCGAACATCTCCGTCGACAGATGGTTTCAGACGTGGCGCATGAATTGCGCACACCGATTTCCAACATCCGGGGCTACCTCG
>JBFGQG010000296.1:0-5266 GCA_041564295.1 Anaerolineales bacterium
ATCGAGCAGCCAGCGAGCCAGTGCGGGTTGAAGATAAACATTGCCTTCCATAACAGCGTGGATGGCTGTCACCAGTTCGTCCGCTACCGTGCGTTTCGTGACGTAGCCGGACGCCCCGGCCGCGAGCATCTCGAAGAAAAACTGCTTGTCTTCGTGCACAGTGAGCGCAAGTACCTGTGTTTCAGGACACGCCTGGCGGACACGTCGTGTGGCCTCCATGCCATCCATTTCCGGCATGGTGATGTCCATGACAACAACATCCGGGCAGACTTCCCCGACGATCGTAATCGCTTCCAGGCCGTTGCTCGCTTCAGCAACGACCTCGAGGTCCGGATAGCTGTTCAACAGGGCTTTTAAACCGTCTCTCAGTACTTCGTGGTCATCGACCAGCATCAGACGTATCACGCTCATTCTTAATCCTGAAGGAAACCTGCCTGCCATCCCATGCATTGCCGGTACTGACAGACAACTCCTTGCTTACGACTGTGAATTGCAAGGAATGTGGGCGCGGATAATCGTACCCCGTTCCGGGGCAGTTTGCAACACGAATACACCTTCAACAGACTCGATCCGCTCGCGGATACCGGCCAAGCCCCAGACTTTTGGGCTGCTGCTGATCTTGCTCTCATCAAAACCACAGCCTTCATCTTTGATAACCAGTGAGATATGGTCTGCTTCGAAATGCAGCTCCACCTCGGCCCGGCCAGTCTTTGCATGTTTGGCGACATTTGTGAGCGCTTCCTGTGTGACGCGGTAAAGGACCGTTTCGACAAACTTGTCCTGCCTTTCCGCGTTGCCGTGGATTTCCAATTCAACCTTCAGGCCGAGGTCTTTTTCCATCACCTCGGCCAGGAAATGGAGTGCAGAGGCCAGCCCGAGGTCATCCAGTTGCGCCGGGCGCAGATCGTGAACCATTCGCCGCAGGTTGAGGGCCATATCATCGGATAGCCTTCCGAGTTGGTCGATCAAGCGGAACTGCTCAGCGTCTCCCGAAACGCGGTTGCGCAGCGCACCCAGGTTCGCACTGAACGCAGCGAGGGTCTGCGCGGTTTCGTCATGTAATTCTCGCGAGATTCGCGCGCGTTCCTCCTCCTGGGTGTTGACAGTGTGACGGAGGTGCTCCAGCTGCAGCTTTTCACGCCGCTCGGTTTCAAGCTGCAGCTGCTGCAGCGCTTCGAGACGCTGGTCTTGTGCCACGATAAGCCTGCGTTGGCGTTCTTTGTCGATCAATTGAGTCGCCCTGATCATGCCGATCGTGATCACGATGCCCAGGAAAGCTCTGACGGCCTGGATCGGAACCCCGAACGACTGGACAAACCAGGAGGTGTTCAGGTACCGGGCGATAAAGAAGTCCGATGGGGTGGCAACAAGCTGTGTGAGACTGTAAATCGCAAACCCGAAGCCGGCGAACCGCAGGCTGTGCTCAAGCGCCTTCCGCGCTTCGATGTCAACATGCTGTGCGTGGTGGCGCAACGCGTAAGCGGCTAACAGGGCGGCAGGGACTGCCATGAGGTACCGGCCGAGGGTCGCAGCGTTGACCAGCCAGGATACATCTCCACTCCAGGGGTGAAATCCCAGGATGTAAATCGATCCTGTGTAAACTCCCAATAGAGATAGGCCAACGATAATGTCCCGCGCCTCGAATGCCCGCGGCAGACGCAAAATGTGCACGCCGAACATTGCTAGACTGATGAAAGAAAACACCAGCACGCCAAGGAGCAGGTAGCCGTAGCTGATCGGAATAACCAGGCCCAACCAGTGCGACTGCAAAAGAAACATTTCCAGCCATTCGTGAATCCCGTGGACCAGGCCGAATATAGCCAGAGGGCGTAGACTTCTGGCCTCCGCGAGCAGCGGCACTCGGCCCGCCTCCAGGAATAGCGCAACCCCCATAATAAAGAACGCCAATCCGTAAACGAAATACACCAACATCTGGGTCTGAATAAAGTTGCCAGTAAACATAACGTTTTGGAATCTCCCAGTTAATTCTTGAGCCCATTATCCCTTAAAGAATGGGATTCGTGTCCCCGACGATAGGGACACATGTCCTAAAGCTGTAGGGACATATGACACCTGCAAATTGTTAATCGCAGATTAAAATTGGGTATATATCCCCAATTTGAGGGGAAAAGATGGGATTACTAACCCAATATAAATTAGTATTTTGACCTAAACGGTCAGGAGGATGTATGATGAAACCTAAATCACTGTTGATCGCGGGCACGATTTTGATCATGATAGCCCTCGCGATCGGCGCCTGTGCCGGGTCACCGGGCGCCACAGGCCCACAGGGCCCTGAAGGGCCTGCAGGTCCCCCCGGACCGGCTGGTCCGCAAGGTCCGCAAGGTCCGGAAGGTCCAGCGGGGCTTCCAGGTGAAGCGGCGGCAGCGTCCGTTGCAGAGTACGTCGGCAGCGCGGCCTGTGCTGAGTGTCGCCAGGACACCTATGATGTCTTCATGATGTCCGGCCACCCTTACAAATTGAACAGGGTCGTCGACGGGCAACCACCGGTTTATCCTTTCACGGATGTGACTCAACTTCCTGAGGGGTATACATGGGACGATATCCTCTTTGTCATCGGCGGCTACAACTGGAAGTACCGCTTTGTTGATAAAGAAGGCTATATCATCACGAACCCGCCCGGCGAGACCGGGAATGCAGAATATCTGAACCAATGGAATTTTGCGAATGAGGCTGTCGGGAATGAAGCCGGCTGGTCGAAATACCATTCTGGAGAAGAGAAAAAGCCTTATGACTGCGGTTCATGCCACACCACCGGTTACAGCCCTGCGGGCAACCAAGAAGGACTGCCCGGCCTGATCGGCACCTGGGCTGAAGAAGGCATTATGTGTGAAGAGTGCCATGGCCCTGGCAGCCTGCACGCTGCCGCCCCCGAAGGCGTCGCGATGGCAATCGAGCGTGATGCGGAACTCTGCGGCGCCTGCCATCGCCGCGGTGATGTTGAATCGATTAACGCCAAAGGCGGTTTTATTCAGCATCACGAGCAGTACGAAGAACTCTTCCAGAGCAAGCACATCACTATCGACTGCGTGACGTGCCACGATCCGCATTCCGGCGTTGTGCAGCTGCGTAAAGCGGAAGTCCAGACCACCCGCACCCTGTGCGAGAGCTGCCACTTCCAGGAAGCGAAATACGCGGCAGTTGAAAAGCACGGTACGTTCGTCGAATGTGTGGACTGCCACATGCCTCGCATCACAAAGAGCGCTGTTGGCAATGCAGACCTCTTCACCGGAGACATCCGCACCCACCTAATGGCAATTGACCCCCTCCAGGTTGGCCAGTTTAATGAAGACGGAACGGTTGCTCTCTCGCAGGTCTCTCTGGACTTTGCCTGCCGCCACTGCCATAACGCAGCCGGCTTTGCCACCGAGAAGACGAATGAAGAACTGATCAACGCCGCTTACGGCTACCACCAGCGGCCTGAGAGCCCGGTTCTCCCGTAATGATTTTTTACTGGTGCCCGCTCGTTCCCAATGCGCTGGGAGGCCTTTGTGGCGGCGGGTATCAGCCAACTCCTCAGATGAAGCAGATGGGCCGGAATAACTCCGGCCCATTTATTTACCCGATTTTCTCCAATTCTGCCCTGACCATGATCTCGACCAGTTCTTCCAATCCGGTTCTCGCTTCCCAACCCAGCCTTTCCCTGGCCTTTACCGGGTCGCCGACGAGCAGGTTCACCTCGGCGGGACGCATGAAAACCGGGTCCTGGACGAGGTAATCCTGGTAATCCAACCCTACGTATTCGAATGCGAGCTCAACGAAGCGCCGGACGCTGTGCGTTGACCCTGTTGCGATTACGTAGTCGTCCGGAGCGTCCTGGTTCAGCATGCGCCACATCGCATCGACATATTCTGGCGCGTATCCCCAATCGCGCTCCGCTTCCAGGTTGCCAAGACACAGTTCGAGGTCCTGGCCGCGCTTGATGCGCGCAGCCGCACGGGCAATTTTTGCTGTCACGAACTCATGGCCGCGCCTGGGCGACTCGTGGTTGAAGCAGATGCCGGAACAGGCATACAGATCGTAGCTTTCCCGGTAGTTGACCGTGATCCAGTGGCCGTAGACTTTCGCCACGCCGTATGGGCTGCGCGGGTAGAATGGCGTGGTTTCGGTTTGTGGCACCTCGCGGACGTGCCCGAACATCTCGCTGGTGCTGGCCTGGTAGAAGCGAATTTCCGGGTCGACGATGCGGATTGCGTCCAGTAGCCGCGTCACGCCAAGCCCGGTCACTTCGCCGGTGAAGACCGGCTGCGCCCACGAAGTCTGTACGAAAGACTGCGCAGCGAGGTTGTAGACCTCGTGCGGACGGTGTTCGGCCAGGATATTTACGAGGGAAACCTGATCGAGCAGATCCCCGGAGACGATTGTGATCCTATCCTGGATGTGGGCGATGCGTTCGAAGTTAACGGTGCTCGACCGGCGCACCATGCCAAGGACCTGGTAGCCTTTTTCCAGCAAGAATTCGGCCAGGTATGAACCGTCCTGCCCGGTGACGCCGGTGATTAATGCTCGTTTTTGAGACATAACATGCTCCTTTGTGCGTCTTCACGGATCAGGGTGCTGGCCCTGTTCTCCATATTCTTAATCACAGGTTGTGAACTTCGATCTGCGTTGTTCAGGTTGACTTCTTGATGAAGTCCCGCCTCTGTTCAGCTTACAACCGATCTCATGGGCTGTCAGCTAAGTTGCTTAGCAGATTTAGGCAGGAATCTGGGGTATAGTACAACCGTGCCTTCGAGGAAGCCGCCGGAGCTGATCGGCGCTCGCATCGCTCGCCTGCGCGCCGCGGGCGGATATACCCAGCAAACCCTCGCAGACCGCCTGGCGATCTCGCGTGTGGCTGTATCGCATATCGAGGCAGGGTTGAGCGTCCCAAGTGAACGGACGGTCGCGCTTCTTGCCGGATTGTTTAAGCGCCGCCCAATCGAACTGGTTGCCGGGACCACGTATCCCGGGGCGAAGGCAGAGCGTCTGCCCTGGACAGTGGCACAATACACAGAATTGGAGCTCGACCTGGCGTTGCTTAAGCAGGACCTGGTATGGGTTGAAAGGGGTCGTCTGGATATGGATGTCGTGCGGAAGGAATGGGGCAGGCGGCTTGAACGGTGGGAAAGGGAGATGCTGGACCTGGGGGAAAAGGCGTTGCTGGCAGAGGCCTGGGAGCGCTTGTCTGGTGGTTGATACCGGGTGTCCTGCCCGGCGCTGACCAAATCAGGTACTTTCGCGTGCATCGGCGTGCAGCCGGAAA
>JBFGQG010000297.1:0-5264 GCA_041564295.1 Anaerolineales bacterium
AGCAGGGCCGTGTCATCTACAGCAACATACGCAAATTCGTTTACTACCTGCTCTCGTGCAACCTGGCCGAAATAGCCATCATCTTCCTGGCGACGCTGCGGGGCGTGCCTTCACCTCTGGATGCGATCCAGTTATTGTGGCTGAACCTGGTAACGGACGGAGCGCCGGCACTCGCCCTGGGTACCGAGAAAGGTGATCCCGATACCATGGACGTACCGCCGAGACCTCCGGAAGAGCCGATCATCAACCGTACGCTCCAGATTGGGATCCTGACCCAGACGATTTTCCTTACGGCGGTTACACTGGGCGCATATTTCATCGGGTTGGAAGCGCACCCGGAGAACATCACCATCGCAAAGACGATGGCTTTCGTGACCCTCTCTGCCGCTGAACTGCCTCTGGCTTTCATCGTTCGGTCAGAACGCTACTCGCTGTTCAAAATTGGGCCGTTCTCGAACCGGGTCATGAACATCGGCGTGCTGGTCTCTATTGTGCTTTTGCTGGCGGTTGTCTACATTCCCTTCATGCAGCCGATCTTTCACACATATCCGATGACGTGGGAACAGTGGCAGATTGTATTTCCGTTTATCTTTATCCCGGCGATCGGTGCAGAAGTGGTAAAACTTCTCCAGGCAGCCGTTCATAACCGAAGGGCAGCGCTGGCACAGAGCAGCACCGCGTTTTAAGATCCCGCAGCAGCCAAAACTCTCAAGTTTCATAATCCGGCGAAATTATCCGAAAATTAAACGCGTCTGCAGATTGAATCCGCAAACGCGTTTTATTTGTTTTTCCCAGGGCCCCAATTCTTTACATATTAATCCGTCAGCCTGTACAGGCCGCGGACAAAAAGCTGCAGCGCATCATCCGCAGTGCGGATTATTGCGCCTTTCGCGCGCTGCTTCTCGATGAATCTCTTCGAAACGCCGTGTATCCGCATCTGGACGAGATCGTCAACGGTCAGGTCCTCGAAATCGAGCGCCATCATATCGCTGACAAACCGGGCCGACACATTGTGTATGCCGAACTGCACCAGGTCATCGACGGTAAAATCATCCAGGCCAAGCTCACGTAAATCCTTGATCAGGGAAATGCGCACGTTGTGGATGCCGAGTTGAACAAGGTCGTCTACAGAGTAGGTTTCGATTCCAAGATCACGCAGTTGCCTGACGAAATCAGGCCTGACATCGTGGATGCTGAGTTCGATGATATCCTGCACCTGCAGGTCCGTCAGGCCCAAATCACGCATCTCAGAAATAAATTCTGGGCGGACGTCGTGGATGCTCAGCTGGTTGATGTCTTCCAGTTCGAGATCATCGAAACCCAATTCGCGAATTTCCATGATGAAGTCCGGGTCCACATCGTGGATGCTGAGATGCACGATCTCCTGCACGGACAGGTCGGAGAAGCCTGCTGCTCGCATCGCGCGGATGTATTCAGGCCTGACGTCGTGAATGCTCAACTGCACGATATTGTCGATCGTCAGTTCTTCTTCAACGAGCTCCTGGAATTCCTGCACGGTCGCCGCGCGCACGCCATGAATCCCGAGCTGGATTAACTCGTCTACGTCGAAGTCTTTGAGGCCTGCTTCCCGAATTGAGTGGATGAAATCAGGCCGGATGCCGTGGATCGCCATCTGGCTGATCTCGTCTGAAGAGAGATCTTTCAGGCCGGCTTCTTGCAGCGCTCGGACGTATGCGACCTTCACGCCATGCATGGAAAGGTCCATCAAATCGTGGTCTTCGAGTTCTATACCGAGCAGTGATTCCAGTTCAGCAATGTCCTCCGGGGAAAATCGGTGGAAATGCGTAGGGTGATACCGGACGTGGTCCTCGCCTGTCCGGCGCGGATGCCCGGCATGGCGTGGACTGCGCGGCGGACGCGGGGGGCGCGGGGGAATCGGGGGACGCGAGCTGCGCGATACTTCGGTAAACCCGCGCGCCGGGGGATCATCCTCGAAAATATCGCGATCATCTTCAGCGTCTATTAAATCGAAATCATCTTCTTCAGCGCGTTCCATCGCTGATATCAGCCGTTCCGCCTCGGCTACGGTCAGCTTACCCTCGGATAGCATCCGCAGGACCATCATGGTTTCTTCGTTCATGGGAATCTCCTTGTGTGGTGTGGGGTCATTCAGGCGTTCTCGAGCAGTTTTGCCGCTTCATCCGGGTCGATCTCACCGTTTTTAAGCCGTTCCAGGATCTCCCGCCGGCTGGCCTTGACGGGGGAGGGGTCCGGCTTCGGTTCGAAACCGAGTTCGGTAATCAGGTCGTCGAGCTGCTTGCGGATCGTCCAGTAAGACATATCGAGCTCTCGAGCCATCTCCTTGACGTTTCCTCTGCTGCGGACAAATGCCTCAAGAAAGGCGAGGCCCTCAGGTGCGAGCTTGCTGAACCGGTTGGGCTCAAAACGGCCAAGTACGACCGTCTCGCAGCTGGTGCAGCTCAACTGCGTGATTTCCATTCTTGATTGGCATGTGGGGCAGTGATCGAGAATTTTCGCCATGGTTGGGTTCCTTGATGGCGATTCTAGAGTGAAATGCAAAAAAAGTCAAGTTAAAAACCAAATAAGTTGGTTTTTTCACCAAATATTTTGGTCAAAATAATGATTCGGCCGCGGCCGGCTGGCCGGCGAATGGGCGAATGGAGAATAGGTGATGAACTGGATTTCCAGCTCCCAAAAAACCAAGCTTCAACCTTCAATTCTCTAGCCCACTGCCTATTTATCGAACCGCCTCCAGGATCTCCTGCGCCAGGCCTGGATTAGGCGCCGCAATCCAGATCGAGCTGCCGGGCGTGTCCAAGAAAATGTGTACGCCTTCGTTCGTCTCCCACAACTGTCCGTCGCTGCCGAACGCGCCGGCCGGGCCGAAGCGGGCGTTGCCGTACGCCCTGAACGCGGTAGCGAATTCGAACTTATCCACGTTCGAATCCCAGACCGATTTCATCACCAGCACTATTTCATCAGTATCCCGGTTAATTAAAACCAGGTACCGGTCCCCACCCCAACCTGCGGCGGCTTCGGCTGCGTCACCATCGTGGATCCGGAACTGAGGTTGCCAGCCGTGGGCGAGGATCAGGTAGGTGAACCATTCCCCCATGACATTATCGTCCACGACCTCCCAGTTTTCTCCAAGGAGGGAAACCAGGTCCGGCAGCGGCACAGGGACCGGGGTATCTTCCGGATATTTTTCCGGATGCAGGATCTGCTCAGTGCTGACGGGTGGGTTTGCGTAGGCGTCGTTAATTGCCTCCCAGCCGCCGTCGACGAAAAGCGACTCAACAAAGGTGTAGCCCTGGTCGTACGGGAAACCAAAATCCTTCTGGAGGTACGCAGGATAAGTCTCGAAATCTGACAGGTCGAGGGTGTCGTAATACGCGATGATATCCTGCTGGTCTCTGATCGAGGCGTAGTCGAAGAACCACTGCAGTTCGATCAAGGAAGCCTCACCTTCTATCAGGGCCTGGATCGCCGCGCAGCGTTCAGTATCGATCTCACAGGCCTCGTCGTTGTACTGCAGACCCTGGTCGAAGTCGAAATTCTCATCCTGGAGCGCGTGGGCGTATTCGTGGGCATAAGTGAGCTTTTCGGGTCCTTCGAAGTTGTCGCTGCCGACCACGACCATTTCGCCGGTTTCGTCGTCGTAGTACCCGAGCACCTGTTCGCTGTACAGTTCCGTGAAGAGGGCGACCAGGTCGAAATCCGGTTCAAGGAGGCCCAGGACAGCGAGTACGCGGGCATCATCGGCGGCTTCTTCAGGTGTGTAATCTGCAAAGAACTCCGTAGTGACGCGTTCTGTCAGTTCCTCGCGAGTCAGAATTTCGCGTGTGAAGCTTCCGGCCGGATTCAAACCACGCAACTCAATCACATCTGCCTGGATTTTTTCCATTTCCTGAATGACATCGTCCGGCAGACTGTGGTCTCCGCTGGAGGACTCCGTCGGCTCCGGATCACCAGGGACGGACGTCGCGGTCGGACCGGTGGGAGCCGAATCCGGTGTTCGAGTTACCGTCAGGTCAGATTCAGTCTCGAGGATTTCGACCGTCGCTGCAGGTTCAGTGGCAGGTTGGCTGGCTGTGCGGTTGCTGAATACATTCAGCATGAGGATGCCGGCGAGCCCAATAACGATACAGAGCGCTGCAATAATGCCAATTAAAATAAGGATTGTGTTGCGTTGATTCTTCATAATGATGACCTCAAATCGTTAATATCGCCAGTGCGAAGCAAATAAAACCACTAAGCCCGAATAAGAACGTGATCCGGGAGCCGCGCGAGTACCTGCCGCTTTTTTCCTGTTCCTTGATAATTTCCAGGGGGTTCTTGCCTTCTTTGCGGGCACGCCGGCTCGTCCTGGCATTGCCGCCCATCTCAGAGAAGATTGGAATGATCGAAACAAGTAAGAAAAGCACGCCGGCGATAAAATATACATTGGAAAGCACGATACTGCTCAAGAGCGAGAGGACCAATCCGGACAAACTGGTCCCAACCAGCAGGAGTAAAAGATCAAGTAGAAATGGGCGCGGACTTCGAAATAATCGCTTCATGCGGGCCTCCTGATGAGAACGATTGTAACTGTTTTTTTCGCTGATTGCCGGTACACAGTGTGCCAAGGAGCTTCCAACCGGTTGGCCGGCGCTATCCTGGGACAGTTTCACTGTTCAGGATCTGTGCAATGAAAGCTTTACAAACATGTGAATCGGTCTTCACTTATAATTTCTTTTACGTTAATATGAAGGCATATGTTCAAATTGACAAAGATACAATTTCCGATTTTTGCAGGTGATGTCGTTGTGCTGACGCTCGTTACTTTGGCCGGCTTCGCCACACACAACACGCTTGGTACGGCAGGGACACGCATCCTGACCACGTTCATCCCACTGCTGCTCGCCTGGCTGTTGATTGGATCCCATGTGGGCGTGTTCGACCCGGAGAAAACCGCTGCGCCCCGCGACCTCTGGCGCCCGTTCTGGGCAATGATCCTCGCAGCGCCTTTATTCGGGCTTATCCGGGCCTGGATGCTCGGAGTCGATTCGATTTCAGCGACCTTCCTGGTCGTGATGGGCGGTATCGGCTCCCTGTCGATCTTTGCCTGGCGGGCCGTTTATGTCTTTTTAACTGCGCGTCGTCAGGCGCGTGTAAAAGAAAATGGATGAGATCGAACTAATTTCCTTTGCGCAACAAGGCGATTTGACTGCGTTCAACCGTCTCGTGCTCGAACATCAGGATTATGCCTACAACGTTGCCTACCGCGTGATGGGCGAGCATGC
>JBFGQG010000298.1:0-5262 GCA_041564295.1 Anaerolineales bacterium
CCTGCTCTCATCAGCCCGTGTTCAAGAATATTAAGGGAGATTCTCTATTCGCATGATTAATCGGATCGTAAGTGCAGTACGCAGGCAGAAGTTGAAGCTGAGAGCCGGCGCGCTTGATGATCTCGGACGCGACGGTGTTTCCGAACGGTTTGTCGTAGAAGCGCCGTCTGAACAGAATGCAGTCGATATTTTTCGAGATGAGTGGTCTTCGAAATTACCAGAACTCGACCTTCAAGCTGGGCAGGCAGAATTATTCACCGATGTGCGTCTCGATTGGTTTTCCGCAGTCTGCGGAGGGTTCGAAGGGAAAAGCGTCCTGGAACTCGGCCCCCTCGAAGGTGGGCATTCGTATTACCTCGAGAATCACGGCGCTGCTTCCGTCACGGCGATAGAAGCAAATGTGCGGGCTTACTTAAAATGCCTGATCGTGAAGGAGATCTATGATTTGCAGAAAGTGCGCTTTTACCTGGGTGATTTCGTATCTTACATGCAAGAAAGTACATCAACCTTCGATTTATGCATTGCCAGCGGCGTCCTTTACCATATGCGCAACCCGGTTGAGCTGCTAGAGTTGATATCGAAAAGGTCAGGCAGCGTATTGATCTGGACGCATTACTGCATTCCCGGGTCTACACCTCACGGCGAAGTCGTCCAAACGGTACATGCCGGCTTTCCGCACAAATTGTACGAACATCATTACGGGAGTGCACTTGGGTGGCAGGGTTTTTGTGGGGGGAGTGCTGCTACTTCGTACTGGATGACCCGGTCTGGAATACTCTCAGCGCTGGAACATTTCGGATTTAACAGGATTGAAACAGCGTTCGAGCAACCGGACCATGTCAATGGGCCTGCATTCGCTGTGGCGGCGTTCAAGGTCCACAACTGATTTGACTTCCCATCGAAAATGATCTACAATGGATTGTGACAGAAATCACAAGTGGAGGTGAGCGATGTCCGTAGATTGGGCATTTTTGCGCAGCAGTTGAAACACCTGCGCCAAGACGCGGGAGTTCCTCGCTAGCCATCAGATTGATATAAACGAAGAAAACAACGCCCGTAGAGTCCTCCTGGATGCCGAAGCAGCCTGGGAGATGTTGTCCAGTGCGGAGGCATTACTGACTGCGCGCGGGAAATCCACGAAGCGCTGGGACCCACGGGTCGACGCACGTGAAGACATCCTGGCAGATGTGATGGGCCGCAGCGGTAACCTCCGCGCGCCAACAGTCCGAATTGGAAATATTTTCCTCGTTGGTTTTAACGAGGATATTTACAGAAATGTGTTGGGAGGTGCTTAATGTCCTTGTCCGATCAAATTTCCAGGGGCATCAGCCGGCAAATCGAGGAGGCGCAGCGAAAAGGCGACTTCGATAATTTGCCTGGGAAAGGCAAGCCCCTCAAACTGGACATAAACCCTGGTGCAGATCCTGAAAAGGAGCTCGCCTACAAACTATTGAAAGATAACGATTTCGTGCTGCCCTGGATTGAAAAAGGACAGCAGATCGATCGAGACCTGTCCGCTGCACGGAAAGCGCTCGCGGTGACGTGGGACCTTGTCCGGCGGTCAGGGGCAGGAGATCGCTGGGTGCAGGATGAGTGGCTAAGAGCGCAGGATGTCTTCCGCGAGCGGATTGCCGTATTGAATCGCCTGATCCGCGATTACAATCTCGAGATCCCGAATTTGCGGTTTGAACGCTTCATCCTGGACGCCGAGCGTGAGATTGAGAAAGTCCGATTGCAAAGATGACCACCCATCGGATCATCGGTCGGGTTGGAATTAGATGATGAGGGAACGGGAGCGAAAATGACTGTTCATTTGATTGTTTATTCAGATTACCTTTGACCCTGGTGCTATGTCGGCCAGGATCGGGTCGCGCAGCTGCAGAAAGAATTTGACGTAAATGTGGAATGGCTGCCCTTTGAATTGCATCCAGGCATTCCGCCGGAAGGTAAACCGCTGCCGGACTATATCCGCACAGCCGGAGATTCGTATAATGCTCGACTGAAATCGATGGCTGATGAGGCTGGCCTTCCGATGGTCTTCCATAACAGGATGATCAATACCAGGCGGGCCCTGGAAGCTTCAGAATATGCCCGCGAAAAAGGCCTGCATGTTCAATTCCATGAAGTCGTTTTCCGCAAGTTCTACGGTGAAGGACAGGATATCTACGATTGGGGTGTGTTGTTCGAGGCTGCAGATGAAGTTGGGTTGGATCCTGTCGAAATGCGGCAGCGGGTAGAAACAGGGATGTACGGCCTCGTAGTGTCCGCTTCGATCCAGGAAGCCGTGATGAAAGGAATCCGGGGTGTTCCGGCTTACATCTTCGAGGAGAAATACCTCATCAGCGGCGCGCAACCTTACGAAATATTCAGGCGAGTTATGAATGAATTAGGAGCAAAACCGAAGAATAATGGCAGTTAATATCGAAATCAAAGCCCGCTTGCACGACTTCGGAGAAGCTGCGATCCGCTCCGAGCGCCTGAGCGATACAGCGCGTGAGGTCATTCCCCAGGAAGATGTTTTTTTTCATTCACCGGCTGGAAGATTGAAGCTGCGCATTCTTGCCGGTGACCGCGGTGAATTGATCTATTACGAACGAACCGATGCAGACGGCCCGAAAGCCTCGAATTACGATATCGCCCGGACGGCGGACCCCGGAACACTTCGCCGGGTCCTGGCAGCGGCGCTGGGAGTACGTGGGGTTGTAAAAAAAACCCGCTGGCTTTATCTGGCAGGACAAACACGCATCCACCTGGACCAGGTGGAAGGACTGGGTGAGTTCCTGGAGCTTGAAGTGGTCATGGAGCCCGGCCAGGAACACGAAGAAGGTGTACAGATTGCCGAGGAATTAATGGCCGCGCTCGGGATCGAGGCCGGCGATCTTGTGGAGGGGGCTTACATGGACCTGCTGGAAGCTGATGCGAATTAAAAAACAAGCGGAATTTGATTGGCCGGTTAGAGTGATTCGCTCTGCTAAACGTAAAAAGACGGTCAGCGCAGAATTGAGAAACGGAGAATTAGTGGTGCGCGCCCCTGCAGCGATTTCAGATGCAGAGTTGGACCGCCACATTGAATCGCTGCGTGAACGTCTCGTAAAACGAACGGCCAGGCAGCGAGTGCCGCGCAGCGATGTAGAGCTGGACGCAATGGCCCGGAAGATCAACAAGGCTTATTTTGAAAGTAAGCTGACGTGGCAGTCCATCCGGTTTGTTTCGAACATGAAAAAGCGGTATGGAAGCTGCACCCCATCGAGAGGGACGATCCGGATCAGCGACCGGCTTCTGAAAATGCCGAAATGGGTGCTTGAATATGTGCTCGTGCATGAAATGGCCCACCTGCAGGAAGCCAACCACAGCCCGAAATTTTGGAAACTGGTCAACCGCTACCCGCTGACCGAACGTGCGCGCGGATACCTTATAGCGGTCGGAATGGAGAGTGAGGAAGGAGAAGGAGACCTTTAAAAAAGAGCTGGCTGGTGTTCCGGTCGTCTGCCGTTGAGGAGCACGAAGGGGGCGATCCGACCTGTCTTGATTCCCAGTTTTTCCAGGTCTCGAAGCGTTTTGAATTTATTTTGACCGCGGTTCTTTTCGATCAAACCGGCCGTAACCGGACCGATTCCTGGAACACGCAGCAGGTCTGACCGCAACGCAGTGTTGATCTCGACAGGCGCCTGGGCCAGGTGCTTTGATGCCCAGGCAAATTTCGGGTCGGTATCGCGGGGGAGGTTGCCATCCCGGCTGAACGGCATATCTTCCAGGTTGAAGCCGTAGTCGCGCAGCAAAAAAGAAGATTGGTATAGGCGGTGCTGGCGGAGCGGGTCTTCCGGTGGCAGATTTTCAAAAGGCGTGTCGGTTACAGGGCTGAAGGCTGAGAAATATGTGCGCTGCAAGCGCGCCTGCCTGTACAGCTTTTCCGACGTTGACAGCAGTTCCAGGTCCGATTCGCCCACAGCGCCGACCACGAATTGCGTCGCTGTAGAAGGCCAGCGACCGTTCCAGGAGGATTCAGGAGAATGTTCCTGCCGGATTTCTTCGATCCATAAAAGAGGTTCAACGAGCTCTTCTGTAAACTGCTTTTTTGGAGCGAGCCTCTGAAGCCGCTCGGAGTTCGGGGCTTCCAGATTCACCGATAACCGGCTTGCCAGCTGCATCGCGCGCCGGACCTGGTCCTTCTCTGCGCCAGGCATAATCTTCAAATGTACGTAGCCACGGTAGCCGTGCTTTTTCCGCAGGATTTCAGCAGTGTCGAGCAATTTATCTTGCGTCCGAACCCCGCCGCCGGTTATGCCGGAACTCAGGAACAAACCTTCAACCATACCCGCCTGACTCATCTGCATGAATACGCTCGCCATATCATCCGGGACGAATGTCGCTCGCCGCATATCGCGCCCGGCGCGGAACGGGCAGTAATAGCAGTTTCGCTCGCATGCAGAAGTGAGGAGCGTCTTCAGCACTTTCATGCGTTTGCCGCCGGGCAGCAGCACCTCAGAAACAGGAATATCGACCGGTTTACCGCGCACAACAGGCCGGCAGTCCACTTCACGGACGCCCTCCGGTTCAAACTTCATATCCTGAGCGAGAATTGAGAGCTGGGAGAGAGGCTCCATGGAATGATTATAGAACATGTGGTCTATAAATGCAAGGATGAATATTCTGGGATTCGTGCGGTTCAACCGGAAAAGAGGCTTCTCGGTAAAGCCCTTGCTCCCACACTCTGCAGGTTTTACTCAATCCGTGGACAACGTCAGCGACCGGCTGGCAACGATGGCGCGCTCAATTGATTCTTGCGTGCCGGTCGGGACGAGGGTAAGAAGCTGCTCCAAAGTATCCGAATACGTCCGCATGTCTTTTTCCACCTGAAGCAAGACGGTATACGTGGCCTGGCTGTCGGTCCTGGCCAGGGCCAGCACGGCAGCATCAACTTCTCCTTCAAACGCCTGCACGGCTATATCTACGTCCTCATATCGGTCCTGAACGACGAGAAGCTGAATTTCCGTCAGGCGGTTGCTGGCAAAGCGTGAACGCAAAATGGCGCGCTCTCTTGCAGGCGCAGCACCGATTTGAAGGTCTTCCATGGTGAGTTTGACAGGAAAAAGCAGGTCCCCAGGTAATGCGTTCTGGGTGAAAAATGAGAAGATTCCGCCTGCCAAGAGAAACAGGAACACGATGGCCATCGAGGATAGCATCCTCGCCAATCTCAGACCCCAGACCTGTCCCTGGGTTTTATGGGCGGCAAGACTCGCAGCCGGCGTTTGAACAACTGCC
>JBFGQG010000299.1:0-5249 GCA_041564295.1 Anaerolineales bacterium
GCAGCTGGTTGGTGGTCAGCGTGACCTGCTCCGCGCCGCCTTTCGATCCCAACCGGCGATCTGAGAGGCCCGGGCCACTGCCTGCGTGGACCGGGATGCGTCCACGCAGATCAGGAAGTCCAAAAGTGGTGCGGCCATCACCGCCGTAAATTGTGCCGAAAAGGGAAAAGAGTGCATCGTTCTGGGAGACGGCGAGCAGCTGCCCGTCGCAGAACGCCCAGCCACGGGGCGCAAAGTTTCCGGCGAACATACGGATTTCTCCAACAAATGGTTCAGACATGTTGATCTCCTTTCAATTGCGAGGCGGGAAGAGGCCCTGCAGTGCGATGCAAAAATTCAGGGCGAGAAAAGGCTGCATGTTGTCATGGGCCTGCCCGCCGCCGGTGTTCGTCATCGTGCCGGAGACCATGTCGACGTGGTTGGATGAAGCCCGGTATATCTGGCCGGATTTCGCCAGCACATTGTTGGTTGGGTCCTGGCTGTCGGAGGGATCCGTGGATGCCTGAACGGAATGTGTATGCTGCGGCATTTCAGCGGCGGATAACGTGTGGGTTTCCTCGCCGCTTTTTTCTCCAAGTGAGTGGATCGAACCGTTGCTGGAGCCTTTATGGATCGGCGTGCGGCCGCGTAAATCGGGGAGGGCAAAGGAAGTCCGGCCATCACCCCCGAATGTGGTGCCTAGCAGTGAGTAGAGTGATTGGTTTTGATTGATCGGTAGAATCTGCCCGTCACAAAACGCCCAGCCGCGCGGTGCAAAGTTGAACCCGACAATCCGGATTTCTGCTAAGAAAGGCTCAGACATATTATTCCTCCTGATTGGACGAGTTATATTCGACGTTAAGTCAAACGTTCACTTATAGATGGCTAAATGCCGGTTAGAAAATAATCGCCCGTGTGTGATTGTTAGACCGGGCGCGTAAATAGGCTCAATGGATTAGGATGGTTTTCTTAATCGAAATCCGCAGTAAATTTATCCTGATAAATAAGATTGTAATCAAAAAGGATCTCCCAGGATCAGGAAGAGAAAAGCTCCACAACTTCATTATACAGGATTTGATATTCAAATCCCAATTATTGGAATTATGTCTAATAAATTTCAAGTCTCATTCAACACCTGTGAATCATCCGTAAACCGCCTATTTTAATCTCAGCGGTTAAGCGACGGCAGGAATGATAGCCCATAAGGTGGCGCATAATACGCCACGCGGATTCCGCAGTACCGGAGCGCGGTGCTCGCTATGTCCGGCCAGGCGTACAGGATATAACTGTAAGACGCGGCATTGACCGTCTCCGTGATCTCGGTGCTTACCGTAAAGCCGGAGCCGGAATTGAACGCGTTGGTCGAACCAGTACTGACAAGGTCCTGCACAGCTGATCCCGGTGCATAGCGAGTAAGGAACGCATCGACGCCGTTTGAGGCGTCCGTATCGTAGTAATAGAGACGGATGAACTTAATCACCGAGTCGTTCGGCAGGTGCATACCGGTACCTGTCAGCAAGCCGGTGCTCGATCCGGTCGACATGTAAGAACACCCGCTCGAGCTGTAGACCTGGTCATTTGCAGTGCTGCGCGGTTGAAGCCCTGGTCCGGATACCATGTAATAGGAAAACGTCTGCTGCGGCGCGGACGCGCCGTCCGTGGGGACATTATCGTCCGGGGCGAAACCGTCCATGAAAATCTGCATCCCTTCAAATTCAGGGCGAATGCCTGTTTCGGTCGCCGAACCGCCGGTTTGCTGGGGGTTCAGGTCCAGGAAACCATCCGGTTGACTCTGCGAAAATAGAGGCTCAACACGTTCTCCACCTTCTGTAGCAGCCGCACCGATTTGTGCGAGGGCCGATCCACCGACCAGAATTATTACAGCAATTCCAATCACCACGCCAATACGAAAGTAATTACGAAAAGCAATGCCGTTCATCGGTGCCTCCGGAATATGAGGTTGTAAATAATAGGAGCATGTATATATTACGGCCTTGTCCGGCCGGTTGCATTAATCTGATTGCGAGAATTGATCGTATAAAGACCCTATCAAATTAGAAATTCTTGCAGGCAGAGAGGGGATTGCTCACCAGGCAGTTTCCGCGATGTGCGATCGGATCACTTTCCATCCAGCAATCCCATCCGAGGAAATTCGCACGGCGACTTGCTGCCCGGGTTTTCCAAATTTGTAGTATCTCCATGTTCTCGGTATATCCGAATTAAATTTAGGAATCGCCGCATCAATGCCCCACCTGGATGGAGCAGGCGGATATTTTCATCCGGACCGTGACAGGAAAGAAATTACAATTTTACGCGCTCGATATCGAAACGGGTCCAAATAATCGGGTTGTAATCGGCCAGAAACACAACGTTTTTAGAGCCCTGGACTTTGAGGATATCCGCATGTGGATCGATTATGTAACATAAAAGACAGGGGAACCCGTACTTTTATATACCCGCCCGAATATCTACGTGAACCACCTCCTCCCGTTCGACAAGAACCAGCATCTACAAGGCTTGCAACTGTGGCTGGCTGCCTGCAGCCTATGAGGAGGCCGAAACACTTATAACCCGCTCAAGCACTACAAAAACAGCAATCTCGATTTAAAAAGCCCGGATATCGACCTAGACGTTTTCAACGGAACCCGGAACGAACTGCGTACGTAGTTTGGACTGAAAGCTGAAGCCAAAGGGGTTGATATTGAGGAGGAAACCGAAAGCGGACAGCTGATCGATACTGCTCCAACAGCTGGTCCGGTCGTTGACGAGGTAAAGACAGGCGCAGCCCTCTGAAAATCAAGCTGATTGCCCCCGGTTTCGCCGAAGAAGGCGATAAACTGGGTACCCCGCATCCAAAGCGAAGCCGTTCCGTCCATGACCAACCAGGATATGATCAACCTCTTTTAAGCGCCGCGACATCGGATACGTATCGGGAATGGATTGAACAGGCAAGACGGCAGAACCTTGCCGCCACCCCGGCGACAAGGCAAGAGATTTATTCAGGTCCTAAAATCGAAGACCTGCCCGGCCTCTCCGACATGCAAAAAAGAGCCCTGCTGAACAAAATGAAATGAGCTTTGAAACAGACTGGAAATATGAGGCTGTGAGTCGATCGGTCAAAAGCTAAAAGGTTAGTTTCACGGAATTTAACCAGTGCCTGACCAAAGACTGCTACCTGTGGTCCAGCCGTCGTTCTTTACCAGGACCCCCCTAGGTCGTGCAACGCTTCTTTTACGTTAATACAATGATCAGCGTTACGATACTGATTACAAAAGTCAAAACGATAATAATTTCGACTGTGATGAGCATCCCTTGTAACCGGCGGATACTTTCCTCCATTGTAAGCATCTTACCCTGGACACGGCGAATGCTTTCATCAATGATCCTGAGATATTGGAGTTCTAATTTCCTGGATGGTTCTGTTGTTTTGTTTGTCATGCCCATCTCCTGATCGTGGATACATTTATTTTACAAATAATTTCAGTAACAGACATGAAAAATGCTTCAAAACAGCCTTTTTTTTGAAATGATTAAGAATTCCTAAGAAAAAAGAGGCAGCAAAAGCATAAAAATAGTACCCAGGTGTTAATCAAACAGACACAGCTTCATAAACGAAGCTGTGTCTGACTCATTTTACTTCAATCCGGCAAAATTAGGACCCCAAATATTCGTCAATTGCCTGAGCCGCCTTCCGACCCGCGACCATCGCGGTGACAACCAGGTCGGGGCCGGTGACGGCGTCGCCGCCGGCAAAAACGCCTGGGCGCGTCGTAGCGCCTGTGATCGGGTCAGCTACGATCAGGCCCCAGTTTTTGGTCTCGATTTCCGGCGTGGTCTCACCGATCGTCGGATCTGGCCAATAACCGATGGCCAGGATAGCAGTATCCGCTTCGAGGATGAAATTGGAACCTTCTACCGGAACGGGACGGCGGCGACCGCTGTCGTCCGGGGCGCCGAGTTCCATCTGGATACATTCGATTGACTTCAGGCGTCCGTCCTCACCGGCGTTGAATTTGACCGGTTGGGTCAGAAAACGATATTGGGCTCCTTCTTCGCGTGCCAGTGTGCGGTCCTTTTCGCTACCAGGCATTTCGTTTTCTGTGCGGCGATAGATACATGTCACATTTTCCGCGCCGAGGCGCAAGGCCGTTCGCAGGCAATCGGAAGCGGTGTCGCCACCGCCAACCACGACCACACTTTTACCGACATCACCAAGGGGCCCCATGCCCTGCGGCAGCATTTCGGGACGAACATTTCCGCGGATCAGGAATTCCGTTCCCTGGAATACACCGGGGAGATCTTCCCCGGGGACTTTCATTGGGGCGTCAATCCCTGTGCCCACACCGACGAACACAGCTTCAAAACCTTCTTCGAATAGCTGGTCGATCGTCTTGTCTTTTCCGATAAACGTGTTTCCAATGAATTTCACACCGTTCATGAGGATATCTTCAACTCGCTCCATGAGGACATCTTTCGGAAGCTTGAAATTCGGAATGCCGTACAGAAGCAATCCGCCCGGTTGGCTCTTGGCGTCGAACATGGTCACCTGGTAGCCCCTTGTGCTCAACTGCTCAGCGCAGGCCAGGCCGGCCGGCCCCGCACCAACGATGGCGACCTTCTTGCCCACCGGCTCCGGCATTGCATGGCCGTTTCGCTGCTGGCGGTACTTCCGCTCATAATCGGTAACGAAAGATTCGAGCATACCTGTCAGCACCGGTTCTCCATAATGGTTGCGGACACAGGATGCCTGGCACAGCGCTTCGTGCGGGCAAACCCGGCCGCATATTTCCGGCAGCGAACTCGTCTGTCGGTAGAGTGCGCCTGCTTCAAGAAACTTTCCCTGCTCTATAAGCCACATCGCGGATGGGATATCGTTGCCGGCAGGGCAGGCCCGGACGCAAGAAGCCGGGTCCGGGCAGTGGATGCAACGGGAAGCCTCGAAACGGATGGTCTCCTCGTCTGCAAAGAAGTGGATGTCGTCAAAATCACAAACCCGCTCTTCAGGTAGGCGGGCAGGAAAATCAAAAGTTGGCTGGTTGGCGCGATCCTTGCGATCAATCGCCAGAAACTCGCTAGGGACTACCTGCATAAAAAGCTCCTCCTAAACGTAAGGTCTCTTTGGAGTATTGTAAAGAGTGGTTTTTATATTCAGATGTGATAAAGGTCATGTTTATGCCGTGACAGATGTCCTGAATGGAACTCCTGCAATTCGACTGGTTGCGCGAATTATTACGTTCACTATAATGGGATAATCGATCCGATCGTTCCCC
>JBFGQG010000300.1:0-5241 GCA_041564295.1 Anaerolineales bacterium
CAGATGGAATGGTTGGAAAGATTTCTCCTCGGCCAACTTTCGGTTGGCCTCGATCGAAATGACACAGGCATGGTCGAATAAAAATAACTTGCACATCAGGTTAAATAGGGAAGAAAACCACGATGAGCGATAACGATTCGTTTGTACCTCGTGACCTTTTCACAATATTCAGAAAAGGTCACATTGGTAATTCAAAGCAGGCCATTGAACAATTTTCAAAATTGAACGAACGTTCCAGACAGGCATTCCTCCAACCTGCAATTGATTTCATGGGAATTGAGCAGGACGATTCCGTGAGAAGTTGGGGAAATGCAGTTCTCGAAAATATCGGCGGAAACAAAGTTTTCGATACATTGGTCTCTATGCTTGAAAGTGCCGACGATCAAGATAAAAGCAATTATCCTTATACTCGTTTTTTTGCGCTCAAAACGATTTACAACATCAAAAAGAATAAGGACCAGACAGAAAAAACCTTCGAACTAATTAAAAAAGTTTCTGAAGACGACAGGGAACAGAAATTAATCTGGACGTTATCCAATCTGTTGCAGGCCTTACATGGGCACCAACTTTGTATACAGAAATGCCGCGATATATTAGATAATCACGATGAAAAATCAGGGGAAGGGTTTTGGACTTGCTTACACCTTGTGCGGGGGATTAGGGAATTTCCGTTTCCGGACCTTACAGACAAATTGGTCCCTGTTCTTCTGGATACCTATTACCTCGACCTCAGACTGCATATTATTAAAGCCCTGAGATACCCTGGTTACGCTGATGATAAAAAAGTGATCGTTGCGTTAGGAAGAATTATAGAAGCCGATGATGACCGAGCAACCACTTTAGCAGCAATAAAAACACTCATCTTACTAGATAAGAAAGAAGCGGTCACAGATATTTTCAGGGCGATCACAAATCCTGACGCCGAGGTTCGTGCACACTCCTCGACTGCCTTATGCAAACTGCTGCCCCATGAGGAAGCTATATCATTATTGATTCAAAAAGCTCTGAGCCTCGAGGGTGAAGGCCAGTTGCCCTATTACATCGAGGCCCTGAGACAGATTGACACAGAAAAAATAGTGTCCGCCAATTTGCTAAGCAATGAAATGATCGGTCGGGATAAAGACCGTGCACGTAAGGCTGAAAGTATTCTGATCGACCTTGGGGGATGGACTGCAGTTTCTCGATTGAGCCAAAGGCGATCTACGCTGGATACGCTGGATGGTTTGCTTGCAGAATCCGAAAAAGCGGTCAAAGATACGTTTAACGGTACGATTTTGCAGGCTCAACGCAATTTTTACTTCGCCCTGGCAACGAATATTCTGGTTGTAACGATTGGCATCACCTTGATTATCCTTGCTGTAATTCAAATTATCGAGCAACCCGAAAAACTTGAATCCTGGCTTGTCCCGGGCGGCGTCGGTGTAATTGGGATCATAATCAACCTCGCTTTTAACAATCCTCGCATAAATGCGCGTCTGGACCTGGCAACCCTCTTGAAAGTAAATATTATCTTTTTAGGGTTTTTGAGGGCTCTAAACCAGATAGATGCAACTTTCAAACATGCTTTTCTTGAAAGTGATAACTTCAACACTGACGAAATGAAGAAAACAGTCAAGAAAATAGAAGAGACGATCGGAAATACGCTGCAGAAACTGACTGATTACCTGGAAATAAACAGAAAATAATTACGTATAGAAAACCGGCTATCTCGAACGAGTATGCATTCTATTATTGCTGTCCGACGATGTTATTCAACGCCTCAATCACCGGCTCCAGCGCCGGTGGGACCGCGCCGTCCGCCGTCCTCACGACCTGACCCCGGTAGCCGACCTCATATTCGAACAGGTCTGCGCCAGGGTTGTCCGGAAGATACTCGCCGTCCAGGCTGGCAAAATCTGCCGCATCAAATAAACTCTCCAACAGGTTGAGCTGATCGATATCCAGTGTGAATTCAGTCTCCTCGGTCTGGCGTGTCAACCTCGCATGGCCGCTGGTATCGATGACGAGATGATCATTAAAACCAGCGAATCCCCCACTCCGGCGGTATTCAATCAGAACAGCCGGCGCTGATCCCACTCCGCAGCCGGCCATCACGCCCATTACAAGGGTGGCTATTAAAACAGTAAGGATCTTATTTGTCACGGAGTCCTCCATCCTGCCAATTTCATTGTATATGCCTGTTCAACAAGAGCCAATAGATGGAGAGAACCAGGAATCCGGGGGCGCTTTTCCATACAGTGAAATTTTTCGCCTGTGCAAAGGTAGATATTAATTAAACATTGGCAGGCACAAGGGTAGGAAGAGCCTGAAATTAATTCTACGATATTTCTTGTGTGAGTCAATCTAACAGGCAGCGCGCTCATGGAAGATCGCAAACGGTTTATTAAAAAACATCCCATGATGATTCGACCGGAGGCTCGACTCATGCTATATTTTAATAACCTGGCTTCAGGAAACCGGTAAGAGAATGGGTTTTGCACGTCACAACCGATTCTCCACGTCATTTAACCAGATGGATTTACCGGCTGGAATGAAGTCAACCGGACCGATGTATTGAAGACAGGGGAACCACTTCAACAGATGCCACTCAGATCAGCGATCAGTGAACATTGATTGAATTACCTTCGAATGCGTCATCGAGTGGTCATTTTTCATGTCCGGCAATACAATATGCTCCCCTTGAATCAGTTTGCCGGAAAAGTGGCCCAGATAATTGAATATCAGGAGGACCGTGTATGGAAATCCAAATCCCACCGCTTTATTCAGTTAATTTGCGCGAAAGTGGGGACCACACCCAGCAGCTGCGCGCACCCTCTCTATCCGGCCCCGGCAGGCTTTCCCTCTACGAGAAGAAGCGGAAGAAAGGCTATGTGATTAGGCTGGATGACCAGCCCGAACTGCGCCATCTTATACTGTCCGGTAGCGCGGCCGCGCCGGATTCATTCGATTCCGTCCTACGTTTCATTGGGAAACATGAATTTCCGAATATCGAAGCCGTGCCTGGTGCGCCGAAACGCTGGGAACGCCACCCTCTTTTGAGCGAATGGATCACAAAACAGGACGAAATTATTCAACGCGCACGAACAGCAGTCGACTCCTGGCAGGATGCCTTCACATATTCAGCGGAGGACCCGGAGAAAGGCCTGCCCGGGCTTCGCAAACCGCAGATCGGTGCAGTCCACGCGGTCCACGCCCATTGGGCCGTCACGGATGAACCGGCCACAATCGTGATGCCGACAGGCACCGGCAAAACGGAAACCATGCTGTCGATCCTCGTCTCGAGCAGATGCCAGCGGTTGCTCGTCGTGGTCCCGACGGACGCCCTGCGAACGCAAATCGCGGAAAAATTTATGACGCTGGGTGTCCTGAAACGGTTTGGAATCCTTCCCGAAGATGCGCATTATCCGGTCGTTGGCCTGCTCAGGCATAAACCGAAAACGCCTGACGCGGTTGACGCGTTTTTTGAACGCTGCAACGTGATCGTGACGACCATGAGCATCGCAGGCCAGTGCAGCGCAGAGGTCCAGGCGCGGATGGCGCTGCAGTCCCCTTATTTATTCATCGACGAAGCCCACCATACGCCGGCCGTCACATGGATTCGATTCCTCGACCAATTCAAGCACAATCGAATCGTGCAGTTTACGGCCACACCTTTCAGGAACGACGACAAGCCCATCGGAGGAAAAATCATCTTCAATTACCCGATGCTCAAAGCCCAGGAAGAGGGATATTTCAAACCGATCCACTTCAAACCGGTGATCGAATATGACCCGCGTAAAGCAGACAGGGCGATAGCGGAAGCGGCAGTCGCGCAGCTGCGCGAGGACAAAAAGAAATATGACCACATCTTAATGGCGCGCGTTGAAAGCATTGAAAGGGCCCGTAATATTTTCAAGCTCTACCGCGAGTTTGAAGACCTCCGGGTGGTCCAGATTCACACTGGAATCAGCTCGAAAAGAGAGCGCGAAGAAATCAGGAACCAGATCGTTAATGGAGAGGTCGATGTGGTGGTGTGCGTGGACATGCTGGGCGAAGGATTCGATCTTCCGGAACTGAAAATCGCGGCTTTCCACGACGTGCGGAAAAGCCTGACGATCACGCTTCAGCTGGCCGGCCGGTTTACCCGCTCTGTGAAAAGCCTGGGGGAACCGACGTTTATTGCAAACATCGGCGACGTAAGCGTTCAAGACGAACTTTATAAGCTGTATACCCACGACGCAGACTGGAACCAGCTGCTGCGCCGGAGCAGCGAGGAGGCGATCAAGAGCCGGGTGGATTTAATGGAATTCGTCGATGGGTTCGCCAACCTGCCCGGCTCGATCCCACTCGAGTATTTACGCCCACGATTGAGCACCGTGGTTTACAGGACCAAGACGGACCAATGGCAGCCTGAAAATTTCAAAAAGGGCCTGTTTAAAGAAACGGATACCAACAAAGTTTTCTTTGACGTCAACCACCAGGGGAATACGATGCTGATCATCACAGCCCGGAAAACGACGATCGACTGGGCAATGATGCAGGAGCTGTACAACTGGAATTGGGAATTGATCATTCTTTATTGGAATCAGAGGCAGGACCTGTTGTTCATAAACAGCTCGACGAACAGGGGTCTCTACCGTAAATTAGCTGCTGCCGTTTGTGGGGACGTCGAATTGATCCGAGAACCGGCGGTTTTCCGGTGTTTCGAAGGAATCACGCGTTTGCAGCTCCAGAATGTCGGTCTAAAAGAACAGCTGGGAAAGTTTGTGAGTTATACAATGCGCGCCGGGTCCGACGTGGAAGCAGGCATGAGCGAAGCGGAAAAATTCACACGTATCAGAGCTAACATCTTTGGAACCGGTTTTGAAAACGGCGAAAGGATTTCGCTCGGCGTCTCTGCAAAAGGCAGAATCTGGTCATGGAGGGCCGATGATATCCTGGCGCTTACCCGGTGGTGCACCTCGATTGGACGTAAGCTCCTGAACGAAAAAATTGACCCAAACAAAGTTCTCGAAGGCACGCTCGTACCCCGGATTATCGAGGGGCGGCCAGGTGAGATGCCGGTTTATGTGGATTGGCCGGATATTATCGCCGCAGAGCCTGAAAAAGCCACGACTTTTTTAATCGACGAACAATATATCCCCCAGTTTCGGACGGAGTTAAAACTCAATCATCCTGACCGGCGAGGGGACCTGGCTTTCGATCTCTGGCTCGACGAAGAAATTGTGGCGACCTTTGCTCTGATATTGTCAGAAGAAAAAG
>JBFGQG010000301.1:0-5237 GCA_041564295.1 Anaerolineales bacterium
GGCATGCCACCGTAGATGGTCAGCAGGTCCGTAGCATTTTCTGCGCTGAGCATGAAGGTGAGGACTTTGAAAGCGGCTTCGGGGTTCTGGCTGCCTTTCAGGATGCCGAAGGTGTCTGCGTGCATCTTAGAGGTGACGGACCCATTGTATGAGGGCGTGGCGGCCAGGTCCCAATCAAAGGGGACTTCACCGAGTGCCCAGGGCGCCACGTACCACATGTGCAGGTGAGTCATAGCGAGGTTGCCGGAGGAGAAGGGTCCGCCCGGCCCCTGCAGGAAGTCCGCGCCACCGTATGGTCCGTTGGGGATAAACCAGTCGGTCCACCAGCCATCGTATGTCCATTTCCAGGCCTCGACCCAATGTTCGGGGGCCTGTGCGTTTCCGGCATCATCCACTAACGATCCTGCTCCAAAGAAAGTGCCGATACCGCGCGGGTCGGTCCACTGGTTCATCCAACCAAACTGAACGATGTTTTCGGGGTCGAACGAGTCCATTGTGGCGTCGTTACCGTTGCTGTCCACGGTGAGTTTCTTCGCGAGTTCGGTCAGAGTCTCGATGTTCCATTCGTGTTCCTCGCCGTTCTCATCCACATAGGGTGCACCATATTCGGAAGGCGGATAGGGGAAGCCGCCCTCGTCGAAGAGGTCCTTGTTGTAAAGGACAAACGAGGGGAAGATCGCAAACGGGATACCCAGCTGTCCTTCTTCCTTCACCTGGTAAAACTCAACCAGGGCCTGGTCAAAGTCGCTGAGGTCATAGTTGTTGGCGTCGATCAGGGGCTGCAGGTCGAGCCAGGCGCCCCGGAAGCTGTCGCGACCCCGGATGCCGACCGGGCCAACGATATCGGGGGCATTGCCGGCGGCAATCTGGGTGGCCAATGTGTCGTAAGCCACTTCGTTGTCCACGATTTCCAACACGAGCTCGATTTCATCCTGGCTGGCGTTGAATTTTTCAACGAAAGCCTGTTGAGGTTCGAAAGTGCCTTCGTCAGAGCCTGCGCCCAGACCCACGAACCAGCGGACCTGAATCCGGTCCCCAGAGGTGTCCGGCATATCGGTTGGAGCCATTTCCTCGGTCGGTTCTTCGGTCGGATCAACTTCTACTACATCAGGGACATCGGTCGGCTGTGTATCTGTTGAGGGTGCTTCGGTAGCGGCGCCACCGCAAGCGGCCAGGATGAAACTGAAGATCAGTATCAAGCTGGCAGTGAGCAATATTTTTTTAGACATATCATTTTCCTTTCATTTTGTTTGGTATATCACAGTAAGTGATAAATCTGTCTGGCAAGGGTGTCTGCGAATTGCGAGAATTTTGGCTATATTCCACCTCCTGAGGAGTAAATTGGCTTTGAAAGCGCTTTCAGTGATCTTAAAAAAAAATTTACTTCCATGCTTTGAGCAATCCGGTACCGCAAGATGCGCGGACGACCAATTCGGTTTCGAAAATTATGCGTCGCGGCGGAGATTGTCCGTTTTCAATGATGTCTATCAGGGTTTCCACGGCTCTTATTCCAAAGCGGCGAACCGGCTGGCGGACGGTCGTAAGCGGCGGGTCCGTACGCTTGGCCGGCGGCAGGTCATCGAACCCGACGAGTGCGATATCGCCAGGCACGGTTTGGCCGCCCTCTCGAATCGCACGAAGCGCGCCCATCGCCATCGTGTCGGATGCGACAAAGACCGCATCCGGCTGCTGGGGGAGAATTTTCCGCATTGCGTTGTACGCCCCGCTCTCGCTGAAGCCGCCGTCCTCAATTAATCTCTCCTTGATTTCGATCCCGCGTTCACGGAAGGCTTTCTTATACCCTTCCAGACGGTCGATCCCGGCGCCGGTTGACAGAGCGCCTGTAATGGTCGCGATGCGCTTTCGCCCGGCAAGGATTAAATGGGTGACTGCGCTGTGCGCACCTGACACATTGTCTACATCGACATAGTTGAGATCCCTGAGCGCCATCGGCCGGCCTGCGACCAGGAATGGTACATTTCCGTTAACCAGGCTCCCCAGCACCTCATCTTCCAGATGCGTTGCCTGGATGATGATGCCGTCCACGAGGCCCTGCCGCGTCATGCGCGGGATCAGCTTTTGCTCATCTTCTTCTGTGTACACGAGAAACAGGGCGAGTGTGTAGTTATACTGGTTGCATGCCTGGGCGATGCCCTCAGTGAGGCGTGGGAAATAGGGATCTGTGAAAAAAGCGTGGACGGTGCGCGGAATGACAAGCCCGATAATTCCGGTCCGTTTGGAAGCGAGTGACTTCGCCGAGAGATTTGGGGCGTATCCCGTGTCGCGAATTATCCTCTGAACACGTTCGCGAATTTCATCACGCACATGGGGATAATTGTTTATGACCCTGGAAACGGTCGCCGGGGAAACCCCGGCTTTGTCAGCAATATCGGAAAGCGTAAGTTTGCTCATAAGTGCCAGGCTAATTATTGAAAGCGTTTTCAATATTGTTGAATATAATAGGCTGAATCGGGCTGTTTGTCAAGTATTTGGGGTGGAAATGGGCTTTTTCTATGATTTTTGGCGGCTGTTTTGTGAAAGCGTTTTCATGCCCGGCTGATTCGCAACAGGACTTCAGTCTCTTTATGCGCTTTTGCGTTATGATACCTGTTAGAACTTCGCGCTGCTCTCAATGTATCAATCGATGATAAGCCAGGGAAAAGTCTCATGAAAGCCATCGTATACGACAGATATGGGTCTCCCGATGTACTCCGGATGGAGGAAGTCGAAAAACCCGAGCCGACGGATGACCAGGTGCTGATTAAGATTCTCGCCGTCTCCATCAACGGTTCCGACCGTGAGGGGCTTGCAGGAAAACCGCTGTACACTCGTTTCAGTGGGCCCCTGAAACCGAGCCACCGGATCCTCGGATCGGACATTGCCGGCCGCGTGGAGGCTGCCGGAAAAAACCATACAGAATTCAAACCGGGAGATGAGGTTTTCGGGGAAATCCCGGGGTATCATGGCGGTTTTGCAGAGTACGTCTGCACGCATGGGCGGACCATGGCGCCCAAGCCGGCCGGTATGACCTTTGAGGAAGCCGCCGCCATCCCCCAAGGGGGCGTGATCGCCTTGAACGGGATTGTCGAAAAAGGAAAGGTGAAGGCAGGGCAGAAGGTTCTGATCAACGGCGCAGGCGGAAGCGCCGGCACGTTCGCCGTCCAGCTTGCCAAATTATCCGGGGCGGAAGTGACAGGAGTCGATAATGCCTTTAAGCTGGATTTTTTACGCTCGCTAGGGGCAGACCACGTGGTCGACTACGCCAGCGAAGACTTCACCAGGACGGGGAAACAGTACGACTTGATCCTGGACCTGATCGCCTACAGGTCCGTTTACGCCTCTGCCCGGGCGTTGAATCCCGGCGGCACGTATTTCTTCGTGGGAGGCTCATTCGCAGTGCTAATCCAGGTGATGCTTTTCGCCTACTTTTTAAGAAGAACCAGGGACAGGCACCTCCGTCTGCTGGCAGTGCCGCAGAACCGCAAGGACCTCGTCTCCATTACCGAGTTTTGTGAATCAGGAAAAGTCGTACCCGTGATTGACCGGCAGTATCCGTTCAGCGCGGTCCCTGAGGCGCTTCGTTATGTTGGGGAGGGGCTGGCGAAGGGGAAAGTGGTTATCACGCTTCCAGCCTGAGCCAGAGTGTGGCCTGCTCCGGCATCATGGTTTCCTCCACCACGGTCAAAATGGATGCGACGAGCACGTCCATATCCATCTCGTCGCGCGCAACACGGGTGAACTCGAGGAGAGACTGCTCAGCATCGTATTTCCTGCGGAAGAAGCGTCGGTCGATCAGTATCTTTATGCGATAGCGCAACGGGTTGAACAAGGCCGCAATCGCAAGAGTGGTCACAACGGTCACGACGGGCGAATTGTCCTTCCCGGTAATCGGGCTGAGAACGCCCTGGAGGACCACGATGCTCCCAAAATAAACCAGCGCCAGCAGGGCAGTCAAAATACCATATTGCAGCGTGCGCCGGATAATGAGGTCGATGTCATACAACCGGTAGCGGAGGACGGCGATCGCCACGGCCACCGGTAAGCCGATTAAAACGGCTGAAAACAGGATATCACTTACGATCGGGTGCAAAAATTCGCCGAACAGGGAGGCCGGTCCGAGGGCGGCAGCATATAAAAACCACTTCAACTGCTGCCGTTCTATTCCGTCTGATCGCTGGAAACGCAGCACAACCGATGCCACCGCACCCACCATACCGAGTGCAAATCCAATAAGGAACAGGCCGGTAATGGGGTGTTCTTCCGCAGGCGGCATACCGGCGATGCCGATCGGATTGGCGATCTGGTAATCGAGATTCTGGCCGTACAAAGTCTCAGTCACCGCACTGAGCCCAACGAACCCTACCATCGAAACGGCCGGCAGCAGGGCGACCGGCCACCAGCGTCGGGTGAGCAAGCGACCATCTGGAAACAACAGCGGGAGATAAATCATCGCAGCTGCCAGCAGCGGGATCCAATAGACGCTGTTTACCCAGACGCCTAATACAGCCAGTACGTTCAGGCGGTCTCCGGTTGTGAAAAGGTAGGCTGCGTAGGTCTCCAGGGCAGGAAAAATCCCAACGATCAGGCCAATACTGGCCATGATCCAGCTAACCACGTTATCTGGACGTCGGATGAGCAGCAGCGAACCGACGGCGGCAAAAGAGCCGAATCCGATTAGAAAACCCCAATCAGATATGTCCGTCGGAAGACCGATCTGGCGTTCCAGCCATACCATGCTCCCAACCCCGATTACAAAGACAGGCATAACCGCCCATGCGGCAACGCGTGGGAAAGCCGTCAGAAGGGAAGAAAACCATGTCGGCATTAAGCGGGAATCCAGGGAAATGAGGAAGTGTTCAATTGTACAGGTAAAGTGTATCCCGGAATCGTCTTTTTTTCGTTACGAATATAGGAAATACAAGACAGTTTTTACGCCCACCAGGTTGTGATTCTACTACCCGGAAATATCTCCATGAAAAATGCAGTCTCGCGAATCGGCCATTCGGCTAATTTTCATCAAAAGGCGCCTGAGTGCATATCCCGGCGGCGCTCTCCACCAGTTTTTTCAATCGCTGGATGAAACGCGCCGCCGGCGCGCCGACAATCAGGTCGTGGTCGAAGCTGACGGTTACACTCAAATACTTGCGCACTTCTACTCTGTGATTGACGACTCCCGGTTTTTCACTGATCCCACCCAGTGTAAGCTGGAGTGAGTGGTTGGGCACCGGGATCCCCCA
>JBFGQG010000302.1:0-5233 GCA_041564295.1 Anaerolineales bacterium
CCCCTCTTTTGAATCTCTAGCATACGCTCAGAGAATCCGTAGTTAAATCCTTCAGCTATTTCAGGCCAAGCAGCTCCTTAACGATCGGCCAGACTAACTCAGCCCTCCTGGCCTGACCGCTCACATTCAGGTGATTCCAATCGCCGACGACCCAATCGGAAATGTCATCAACATAGCCGGAGAGAACTCCATCGTCCGTGCTGCACTGTGGTACAGCTGCGCAAACGCGGGTCTGTTCGGCCTCAAAGCTCTCGATGATCGCGGTCAATCCAGCGATATGGTCCTGATTGATAGTTCCGTCGTTGTTGAAGAGATCGCAAACCCCTGTTCCCGCAAAGTTTTGCCAGATGGCGGGGCCGACTGACATTGCTTCCGCGAACGTAGCCGGTCGGCCTTGCTGGCTAACGACAAGAATCTTGCTGTTTGGGGAGGCGCCTGTGATGAATTGCAATGCCTCGGAAAGAGCTGCACCGAAGGCCTCTATTCTATTTAGATCGTTCCCATCGCATTGAATGTCGTTGTCGATCGTCTGGATGATGACGAGTTCCGGATGGGGGACGATTTTCAGCCCGGCCTGGGCTTGCGGAAGCAGTGAGGTGACCTGAGCCCCACCGCGCGCCATATTAGCAACCTGGTCCCCAGTTTCAGGATGCACTGCAGTTAGCCTCTGGAGGATGCTGTTCACCTCTTGCGCTGTTCCGGTGGCCCAGGACAATTCCTTCGCTTCCTGGCCTGGTCGGGAAGGATCTGAACCTTCACCCGTGAGACCCGAATGCCCCAGGGCGACGATACCCACCGCCTGCGAGCTGTCTTCAGCCGGCCCGGGTGCAGCAGTCTGTATACCCTCATTGGATGATTCGTCCCCGGTTCTCAGCGAACATGCGCCCAAAAGCAGGGGAAACAGCACCATAACGAAACGAAAATTTTGAAGCGTGGACATCTTATCTCCTTGAGACCGGATGTAATTGCGCACTTGCTTTTCGCGCGACGGTCTAACCGCTCCACAATGTAGCATCTCGTTTCTTGCTCACCTCGTCTTTTTCTGCCAAAATTCCCCAATTTGATCCAGGCAAGTCCAAAATGGATAGAATATGGCAGGATAAAACGAGTCCAAATGCCCACCAAAATTCCTCAATATACGCTGGATAAATTCAACACATTTGGAGACCTGCTTCGATTTCTGCGTCGACGGGTCGGTCTCACACAGCTGGATCTGGCGTCTGCGGTCGGGTACAGCGACACGCAAATCAGCCGGCTCGAGCAAAATCTTCGTCTGCCGGATATTCCCACGATAGAAGCCCGGTTTATCTCAGCGCTTTACCTTGAGGATGATCCTGCCGTCGCCGCCCGCCTGGTCGATCTGGCTGCCAACGTCCGGCGCGAGGATTCGCCAGGACCGGGACTGTGCCCGTATAAAGGTCTGCAGTATTTTGATGAAGCCGATGCAGACCTGTTCGTTGGCCGCGAGATGCTCTCGGCCCGTTTGCTCGATCAGATAAATTCCCTTACGGGGCAAGAAGAACAAGGAGCGCCGCGCTTTTTGGCAGTCGTTGGTGCTTCGGGAAGCGGAAAATCTTCTCTCGTTCGGGCAGGACTGGTTTCGGCGGTTCGATGGGATAAGAACACAAAAGATTGGGAAGTCCACGTCCTAACTCCTACGGCGCATCCGCTCGAAAGCCTGGCTGCCGGGTTGACCGCATCCGTCGCAGAAACCGCTGAACTGATGGACGACCTTGCGAGGGACAATCGCAGCCTGCAGATTTTTATCAACCGAAGATACGGTACTGTCAGCCAGACGAGGTTCCTGTTGATCGTCGATCAATTCGAAGAACTGTTCGCCCTGTGCCGATCGGAGAACGAGCGAAAGACATTCATCGACAATCTCATGACTGCTGCCTCCGTAACGGACGGTCCGGTAATCGTCCTCATCACAATTCGGGCGGATTTTTATGTGCATTGTGCTGATTACCCGGCTCTGCGGGAGGCGCTTGCCCGCAACCAGGTATACATTGGGGCCATGAACGAAGACGAACTTCGGCGGGCGATCGAGGAGCCAGCCCGCCGAGGGCGATGGGAGTTGGAAGCAGGTCTCGTAGAACTGCTCATGCATGATTCAGGTCATGAACCTGGTGCATTGCCTCTCCTTTCCCATGCCCTGTTTGAAACCTGGCAAAGACGCCGTGGTCGATTGCTTACATTTAGTGGTTACGCCTCGTCTGGAGGCGTCCGCGGGGCGATTGCAGAGACTGCAGAGACCGTTTTCAGCGACCAGTTTACGCTCGAACAAAAGACAATCGCGCGACGCATTTTCCTTCGTTTGACGGAACTGGGCGACGATGCCGGAATGGTTGACACGCGTCGACGGGCGACATTTGACGAACTCATTCTCCATCCGGATGAAGCTGTAATGACGAGGGTGGTTTTAAAAGCGCTTGCGGATGCGCGCCTGATCACAACCACGGAGAACGGTGCCGAAGTGGCCCATGAAGCCTTGATTCGGGAGTGGCCGACACTGCAAGGCTGGCTTGAAGAAAACCGGGATGGGCTGCATCTGCATCGCCAGCTGACGGCTGCTGCATTGGAGTGGCAGGAAACCGGGAGAGAGCCGGATATGCTCTACCGCGGTGCCCGGCTGTCACAGGCCAACGAGTGGGCGAGCAGCCACAAGGGTGAGTTGAACGAGTTCGAACGAGCATTTCTCCAGGAGTCGAATACGGTCAGTGAGCAACAGGCCCTGGAGCGCGAAGCGCAGCGCAGGCGGGAGCTGGAAGCCGCCTGGAGGCTGGCCGAGTCTGAAAAACAGAGGGCAGAGATCGAACACCGGCGAGCAGAAGAGCAGCTTCTCAACGCTGGACGTCTGCGGAAACGGTCGTTTTATCTTGTCGGTGCGCTTGGATTGATGGTTATTGCTGCTTTTATGGCGCTCGTTTTTTCCAATCGCAATGCCGCTCTGGCGGTGCAGAATGCCTGGATCGCTGAAACCGCCCAGGCCGCCAGCACGCAGGCAATCGCCGGATTTACGCATGCCGAGGCCCAGCGCCTTGCTGCCGAAGCAAATGCGTTAATGATAAACGAAGGCGACGCCAATTTAATCGCGCTGCTCGCCATCCATTCTCTGGCGCTGCAGTACACGCCAACCGGGCACGCGGTGCTGTCCGGTTTGACGGATCTTGAGGTCCCTCCCAGGGTATTCAGCGGCCACACAGGGTTTATTTTTGACATGGATATTTCCCCGGATGGAAAATTCCTGGCCACTGGAAGTACAGATGGAACGGCGCGGATTTGGGATCTTTCCACCGGGGAGACTGTCCAAATCCTATCTGCGCATACCGACGCAATCGATGGAATCGCATTCTCTCCGGACGGAAAATCCCTTGCAACCGGAAGTTTTGATAAAACCGTGCGTGTATGGGACGCGGCCACTGGCGCGACCCTTTGGGTTCTGGCGGGCCATACCGCAGAAGTAGGGGACGTGAGATTTTCGCCAGACGGGAAATATCTGGTCAGTGTGTCCGGAGACCATACGGCCCGCGTGTGGGACCTGGACCTGGGCGAGACCGTGCTCATCCTCACCGGCCACAGCAGTTATCTTACCAGAGCGGCTTATTCACCAGATGGTCGGTACATCCTTACCGGAAGTGGCGATGATACTGCCCGTCTTTGGGATGCCAGGACCGGGGAAACGGTCCGGGTTTTCTCTGGACATACAAACGACGTGAGCGCTGTGGCATTTACACCCGACGGCCGGTTTGCGGCCACAGGTGATGATCATACGGTGCGATTATGGAGCGTCGACACGGGCTCGGTTGAGATGGAATTCGTAGGTCATAAACCTGGTACATGGCTGTCTGGTATCGCTTTCTCGAAAGATGGCGCTCTGATGGCATCGGTAAGCGGCGATGAAACTGCCAGACTCTGGGACGCGGCAACAGGAAAGTTTCTTCACTTTCTCGGCGTTCGCCAGGGCGTTCTTCAGGATGTCGTGTTCTCCCCTGATAGCAAACTGGTTGTAACAGCCGGCGACAGCGGGGTCGCTAATGTGTGGAACCTGCAAACCTTTCCTGGAGGTACGTTGTTCAGCAGTCATACCGGGGCAGTCTGGCAAGCCTCGTTTTCACCGGATGGCATGCAGATTGTTACTGCCAGTGAAGACAATACTGCCCGGATCTGGGATGTGGCGACCGGCCGGGTAGTCGCCGTACTGGCGGGACACACAGTCGGCCTGGGTGGTGCATCGGGTGTGAGAGGGGCTGAATTCTCACCGGATGGCAGGACTGTTCTGACGGCAGGCGTCGACGGCACCGCGCGGATCTGGAGCGTCTCCACTGGCCAGGAAATCATCCGCTTCGAGGGCCACACGGACATGGTCAATCGAGCGGCTTTTTCTCCGGACGGAAAGTACGTGGTTACGGCGAGTTTCGATGGGACTGCGCGAGTATGGAATGTCGATAGCGCCCAACCGATCACCATTTTTATGAGCCAGGGTCCACGTCATGTGAATCGGGCCGTATTTTCGCCGGACGGGAAACTTGTGGCGACCAGCGGGGACGATGGCACGGCACGCGTTTGGGATCCGCTGACAGCAGTCGAGTTTATGACCTTCATCGGACACACCGACATCGTGACTGGCATCGCCTTCTCGAGGGACGGGAGAACTCTGGCGACCGCCAGTGATGATGGAACGATCAGGCTCTGGGAAGTCGCGACCGGTGTGGAAATCCAACAATTTACCGGCCATCCGGGCCGTGCCTTTGGGATCTCATTTTCTCCGAATGGCCGGTATTTGCTGACGAGCGGCGACGACGGGACAGCGCGGTTGTGGGACCTTGTGTCGGGAGTAGAAGTCCGCCGCTTCACCGGACATACCGACCAGGTGCGCGATACGGCGTTCTCGCCGGAAGGCGCGACCGTTCTGACCGCCAGTCACGACAACACAGCTCGACTCTGGCTGACTGATCTCGCTGACACGATCCGGGCTTTTTGTGCGTTGCTGATTCGTGACCTGACCCCTGCTGAGCGGATCCAATTCGGAATCCCGGCTGGAGAGCAAATTTGCCCCGCACAATGAATCTGATCAGCAAGAGATGACGTGCCCCCTATTGTTTTTACCACTCACAGTGGTAGGTTGGTTGGGTGAAATGGTGAACCTTTAATCGGTTTATGCATCTGTAAGACATTTGCGTTTTGTTTGGATTAGTCTGTAATTAAGTCCTTCAAACTGATACTATCGGTC
>JBFGQG010000303.1:0-5228 GCA_041564295.1 Anaerolineales bacterium
CCCTGCCGCATCACGCACGTCGACATAAATACGGTAGATTTCCCCATCTGTCATTTGCTCCAAAGGAGGGGTTTGGCTAAGCGTCCACACTGTACTCGTTCCCGGCATAAAACTTGGGCTTAAACCCCCGGCTCCTGCATCCCACCGGCTAATTGAAAAGGCACAGGCGATTACTTAATGACATTATCCCAGGTTTGAGGAAAACCTCTCAAATAGCGCCCAATACTCGCGTTATCATAGGCGGTCAACATCTTCCTCCACAAACTGCCGCTGATACAGACTATTGTAAAGTCCATCCTGTTCAATCAGCTGCTCGTGGACCCCCTGCTGAACGATCCGTCCGTCCTGGATCACGCAAATCAGGTCGGCATTGCGGATGGTGCTCAAACGGTGCGCGATGACGATGGCTGTGCGGCCCTCGAGGAGCTTTTCAAGTGCATTCTGGATAAGGACTTCCGTCAGGGTGTCCACACTCGCAGTAGCTTCATCCAGTATGAGGATAGCCGGATCGGCAATTGCCGCCCTGGCGATGCAGACCAGCTGGCGCTGTCCGACCGAAATGTTAACCGCACCCTCCTGCAAGCGGGTCTGATATCCGTGCGGTAAACCTTCAATAAAATCGTGTGCGTTCGCCAGTTTTGCTGCAGAAAGGATTTCGCTTTCTTTTGCATCCGGCTTGCCAAACAGGATGTTTTCCTCAATCGTTCCCGAAAACAAAAAAGGGTCTTGCGGAACGAGTGCAGTTTGTTTGCGCAGAGAGACCTGGGTGACGTCCCTTACGTCGACCCCGTCAATCTTTACTGCGCCCCCATTGACATCATAGAAGCGCTGGATTAACTTGGAGATCGTGCTTTTTCCTGCCCCGGTCGGGCCAACGAATGCGACTGTTTGACCCGGGGAGATAGAAAGGTTGACCCCATGCAGCACGTCCGGAGTATCTTCCTGGTAGCGGAAATGGACGTCTTCAAAGGTCACCGCCCCCCTGATCGGCGGCATAACTTTCGCCGGGACCGGGTCTGCGACTTCTGGAACAGTGTTCAAAAGCCGCAAAACCTGCTCACCGCCGGCCATCGCCGACTGCATGGTTGTGTAGATCTGGCTGAGTTCCTGGATCGGCTGGAAAAACCGGGTCACATACGAAAGAAAAGCCACCATCACACCGAGCGTCACCGCCCCATCCGTGACTGCCCGGCCACCGAACCAGAGCACGATCGCCGTTGAAAGTACGCCCAGAAATTCAATGGAAGGCAAGAAAATGAAGGAGAGCGTTACCGCTTTGACGTGCGCGTCGCGATTCTCCCGGTTGACCCTTTGGAAACGCTGCTGCATGGCGTCTTCCTGGGCGAAGGCCTGGATCACGCGCATGCCGTCGATGTTTTCCGCCAATCTTCCGACCACGTTCGCAACGGTCGAGCGTGTTTCTCGGAATGCACTTTTTGCCCGGCGGGAAAACCATGCGGTCAGCAAGGCCATGAGCGGGATGACGGTAAGAGTGAACAGCGCCAGTTCCAGGTTCATCTGCAGCATTATGAGGATGATGCCGATCAACACCAGCACATCACCGGCGAGCGAAACGAGACCCTGTGTCAGCAGGTCGTTGATGATGGCGACGTCGTTGATCACGCGGGAAACCGTGACACCGACGATATGCCTGTCGTGATAAGCCAGCGACAGGTTCTGAAGGTGCTTGAAGAGCGCGGCGCGCAGGTCCGAGAGGACGCGCTGCCCGACCCATCCAAGCAGGTACTGCTGTCCAGCGGTCGAGAGATAGAGGCCGAGGAAGGAACCGGCGATAATGATGGAAAGGCGCATTAACCTGGCGTTATCTGCCTGGGCGATCGGCTCATCGATTGCAACCTTGATCAGGTATGGCGTGAGAAGAGTAAATGCAGTGGCGATCAGCATGAGCGCCAGCGCTGCCACCATGCGGCGGCGGTACGGCTTGAGATAGGCCAGCATTCCTGAAATGACTTCCCAATCAAACGCCTTGCCTTCTTCCGGCGTCTGGCCGAATTGCTGGATCGCGCCGCGTGGGCCCATGCCTGGGCTAAATGTGAAGCTCACGGCTGCACCTCAAGGGTTTCAACTTCCTGCGGGCGGAGCTGCAGGTCGTACAGCTCTCTGTACAACCTGGATACCTCGAGCAATTCCGCGTGGGTACCCTGCGCAGCAATGCGACCTTTATCGAGGACCAGGATCCGGTCAGCGCGGCGGATCGTGCTCAGTCGGTGGGCGATGACAAACGTCGTACGCCCTTCCATCAACCTGTCCAGGGCCAGCTGGATGCGGCGTTCCGTCTGTGAATCGACGCTTGATGTGGCGTCGTCGAGGATCAAGATGCGCGGGTTGGTGAGCAGTGCCCGGGCGATGGCAATGCGCTGCTTTTGGCCGCCGGACAGCGTTGTACCTCGCTCACCGACTCGGGTAGCATAACCGCCCACTGTCTCCAGGATGAAATCATGCGCCTGAGCATCTTTCGCTGCCTGGACGATCTCATCCTCTGTCGCATCCGGGTTTCCGAATGCGATGTTTTCGCGGATGGAAGCAGCAAAAAGGACCGTGTCTTGCAGGACGATGCCGATGTTCTTCCGGAGCGAACGAAGCTGTAGTTCACGCACATCCGTACCATCAATCAGGACGCGTCCGCCGGTAGCGTCGTAGAACCGTGCGATCAGGTTGATCAGTGTGGACTTGCCGGAGCCTGTCATCCCGAGCAGAGCGATAATCTCACCAGGCGAAGCTGTGAAATTGATTTTGCTGAGAACGTTGCGTGAAAACGCATATTTGAACGAGACGTTCTCAAAAGTCACTTCTCCACGCAGATTCTGGACCTTTTGAGCCTCCGACCGGTCATCTACGTCGGGGATTGCGTCGAGAATTTCAAAGATCCGTTCGCCAGAAGACGTAGCGATTGCCAGGATCGGGATAATGCGCCCCATCAGGTTGATCGGACGGACAAGTTGAGCGAGATAAGTGGTGAACGCGACGAGTTCTCCGAGAGTCAGATTGCCCTGCATGACCAGGACCCCACCATACCAGATGATGAAAACCGTACCCAGGTTGGCAATGAACGCGAGCAGCGGGGCATTGACAGCCTGTTCGCGTGCCGCCAGGGCAGATAGCTCGAACCAGCGCTCGTTCTCTACCAGAAATGATTCCGTCTCCCGGTCTTCCTGAGCAAATGCTTTGACGACCTGTGCGCCGCGCAGGTTCTGTTCAATGCGCGTGGTTAAAACACCGAGCTGGTCCTGAATCTTGATTGAGAGGGGTCGTAAGACTTTTCCGAAAGCCAGCGCACGGTGTGCGAGGAGCGGCAGCGTTAATACCACCAGCCAGGCCAGGTTGGTGTTCATGAAAAAGAGTACACCGACGCTCACCAGCAGCAGTACAACGCCCTCAACAATTCGCAGCACTGCCCGACCCGATAGAAACCGCAACCGCTCGACGTCCTGCATTGACCGAGAGAGAATTTGTCCTGTCTCGGTCTGGTCGTGGAAAGAAAAGGAAAGCAGGTTTAGCTTATTTTGAATTTCGTTGCGCAGATCGAACGCGACCTGTTGTGATACTTCTTCGGACCAGCGGCCCTGGAAATAGGTAAGCATCCCCTTGATGAGCGTCAGACCAAGGAGAGAGGCAACTGAGACATTGAGTAGATTGAGGTCTCCGCCGTATATGCCCCGGTCGATCAGCCAGCGAATCAACTGTGGTACGGCGACGGCTATCCCCTGGATGAGCGCCATCGTCAGGTAAATACCGGTGACTTTACCCCGGTTGTTCCGCAGATAGCGCAATGCGCGCCATAATATCCGGAACGATGGGATAGTAAGCTGTTTTTGTTCGAGCGAGTGTTCGTTTTGTTGCATAGGCGGTTTTCTGGCCATTCGCCGGAAAGGCAAGCATGAGCTTACCCAGACATTCGACAAATGGGATTGCCCCCGGCTATTGTAACGGCAAATCAATGATTATCGAGGGTGCGATATATAAGTTATCCTTATAAAATTGCCTGAAAGTCACCCAAGTCCATGTTATAAGTGACGCATGAAAAATTGGATCATCCTCATTACGGTGGCTTTCCTGGCAGCCTGCAGCCAGGACGGGAATGCAGCTTTCATCCGGGGGATCTGGCAGGGAACAGACGAAGGCAGTGCTGGATCAAACCAGGACTTCATCCAATGGCAGTTCAGCCGAGGGAGTTTCGTTTTGCAGCAGGAAATCAGGGAGGGGGAATTAATGGTCTCCGAGGGAAGTTATTACGTCGTCGATAGCAGTGGAGATGAGCTGATCGTTGAGTTCTATAACATCACCGGAGACGTATTTACCTACAACAACCTGCCGGCGACTTATAAAATAGAGATCGATCGTGCAACCGGAAATATCCGGATTAACAGCCGCGTATTCGAGCGCATAAAGTAGCAGGCTGAACTTACTCCGGCTCCATCGTGAATTTTAGCGGGAATCCTTCAAGCCCGGCAGCAAATTGTGCTTTGGCGATCCGTTTTTCCGCTTCCGACTTTGGAAGAACCTGGACCAATGCGATTCCTGTATAGTGTGCCGTGTACATCACATCGAGCGCATCCGGTGTGGAAAGTTCGAAGATACGCCGGAGCACATGAACGACGAAGTCCATCGGCGTAACATCGTCGTTATGGATCAAAACGCGGTAGCGGGGTTCTTCCGCGACTTCTTCTTCGGTTTCTTCCTCGATCAGCGGGTCCAGTTCAGGCAGCACCATCTTAGGAATTATACTGCGCTGAGAGACCTTACTGCCGGCTCAGATAACCTTTTCGTTTTCTAAGATTTTAATTTTTTGGTCGAATTCTTTCCCGATGTTGTTTACCAGATGCCGACGATCACTGCCGTTCAGAAATGCATTTTGAGCAGCATCAAGCGTTGCTTTGCGAAGATCACCAACCGTAAGCTGCATTACGTTGTGTGCATTCACGTACTCATGTGTCAGCTTGATTGCAGAAACACCCGGATCGTCCGTATTTAAAGTGACCTTGATGCCCGCATCCATCATGCGTTTCATCGGGTGGGTGGACAGGTTTGAGCAGACGCCCGATTGTAAATTGCTTGTTGGGCAGACCTCAAATGTCGCGCCGCTTTCAGCGGCGAGGAGGACGGCGTCTGCATCCTCCATGACTCTGACACCATGACCGATCCGGTCCGCTTTAAAGAGCTGGAGCGCTTCGACCACGTTTTCTGCACCGCCCCATTCTCCGGCATGA
>JBFGQG010000304.1:0-5227 GCA_041564295.1 Anaerolineales bacterium
AGCTGTCTGGCCGGAAAGCAAATGCGCCTGGCCGAGTTTTGCCTTGACGGCATAAGAAACCAACACGTCCAGATGGTTCTGGCGGACGAGGTGCACCACCCGGGTTTGGTGGCGGAGCATATAAACCAATATCTCGGGATACAGCCCCAACTGCCTGTACATCAGCTTGAACCCGACACATCCGGACGTTTTGTACAGGTTGTCCAGATATTTGAAGACCGAGAACGGTCTAACGACGGGACCTCTGTGCCTGGTTTCTATATAACGTGGAATAGCAAAATCTGAATCCCAGCGCTGCTCCTTTTTTCTCGGCCTCGGTAGAAATAATTCTCCTTGCGCAGTCACGTTGGGGAGGTTGTTGAGCGTGCTCATGACCCAGGTGGAACCGCTCCGGTTAGTAGTGAAAACGACGAATTTTATGTCCTGTCTTGTAGACATTTCAGGTAATTTTCTTGGGCAGCAATTTCGGAAGGACAAGGCTGACCAATTCGAGCAGCTGGTGGGAAAGCGTTCGATCGGCCAGCATGATGATCGTTACGTATGCCAGACCACCTGCGCCGGTGTAAAGCGTCAGCTCCAGATAAGGATTGAAATTCAAAGGCGAAATGATAAACCTCAAGCCCAGTATTGCAGCCACCATAATCGAAGAAGCGAACAGGGGCGTGAGGAACTGGGCGAGATAGGTCTTGATGTTGATCTGGATCAACTTGCGAACGGCTGTATATGAAAGGGGAGCAAGCACATAACCGGTGATTACGAACGATGCTGCAACGGCCACGATGCCCCAACGCACCGCAATCATAAAACCGATAACACTAAATGTGGCATTCAACAGCATAATGCTGAATTCCCAGCCAGGTTTGCCTGTCGCACGCATAACACTATTGTTGAAATACAGCACGGACTGGAGGATGCCGATCAACGCCAAAACCTGCATCACCGGGATACTTGGAGTCCATTGATCTCCGAAAAGCGCAGGTACAAGCTCGTTTGCAAGCGTTGCCATACCGATAAATACAGGAAAGGCCAAGAGGCTGGTGTATTCAGTGACCTTGTAGAAAGCGCTGCGCATCCGCTTTGGTTTATCCTGCAGTCGTGCAAAGGTTGGGAAGGCAACGGCGTTCATGATCCCGGTCACGAGCCGGATAATCACCAGGAGCAGCCGGTATCCAATGTTGTAATAACCGAGCAGCGTGGAGCCGAGGAAATAGCCGATCAAGAAGTCGTCTGCCCGGCGGACGACGACCTTCAAGATGTTATTTCCAACGATCGAAATGCTGAATGAGAGGAGTTCCTTGTAATGTTTTACGGAGATGTTGAAACCGGGTCGCCAATCGCTCGAACGCCATAATACCAGCACACCGGCCAGGCCGTTAGCGATGTTCTGGCCGACAAGGCTCCACACGCCGTATCCGGCAAATGCCATACCGATACCAACAACGCCGCCTGCAAACGTTGCCGCAAGCGAACGGGCTGCCAGACTTTTGAAGGCCAGGTCACGCTGGAGAATGGCGATCTGCGTGCTGCTCAACGCACTCAAAAGGAAGGTGAATGCCAGCCCGATCAGTACAGGCGCCAGCCTCGGTTCTCTAAAGGCCAATGCAATTGAACCTGAGGCTAAGATGCTGCCGGCCGTCAGTGCAAGGCCTGTCAGAATGGTAATCCAGAAAGCTGTGTCGAGGTGTTCCTTCTCCAGTTCAACCCTCTGAACGATAGCAGCGGTAAAACCCTGGTCAAGGAATATTTCAATAAACGCCGTGAAAACCGACGCCAGTGCCACCAGGCCAAAGGCTTCCGGCACCAATAGCCGGGCCAGGACTGTGAAAGTCAGAAAGGAAATGCCTTCTCTCCCCCATTTTTGAATGATTGACCAGACGAGACCTCTCGCTGCTTTTTTTCTCAGATTCATTTTTTCTCTTTCTCTCAGTTTTCGATAGGTATGGATGATTGCCTAAACGACCTTAAAGCCTTTGTGAGAGAGAAAAAGAAGAGGCTTATACAATCCGAACTGTTTCATCCGGGAGAGCGTCAGGTTCCAATTGTTAAAACTATTGTTGCGCGTATTCTGATAATCTGCTACAGCACTTTCAAGTGAATTGCCGTAATCCTTTTTCTGCTGGGGGTACAGCTCTTCGGTGACATACCGGTAAAGTGCAATATCTGCCTGGTTGGCTTCAATAAGCATCTTACGGGTTGCTTCTGTATTCAGGAGTTGGTCTTTGATTGAATTGTCACGAGCAACGTTGACTCTTTTATACGAGATATCCAGGTCTTTAGCAAGCAGCGCTTTCAATAGAACGACAGATTCATCAAAATGCTCTGCCAATCCAACGAATATGCTTTTCTGCCGGATCACACGAATGGCGGCCTCGACATCCGCAGTACCTGCGATCCTTTTTGTTTGGGCATTGCGCGCCCAATCCTGTTGTATCCAATCTTCAAATACCAGATCTTTCTTTCCACGGTACTGCACATTGTATTGAAAACGCGACGCGCTCGTTTTAAGTGGATCACGCATGAACGTGAAATATTTGAATGTGGTTCCGTTCTCCTGTAAATCTGCATACCCGGTGATAGTGTGACCGGCGATGCTTTTCAGCGCTGGGTAAACCTTTCGTAAACGAACCAGGTCCTGCGTTGTAAAAGCGGTTCCGGTCGGTTTCCAGGGTTCTGCTTCACAATGTTGAAGGCCGTAGGTACTGCGCAGCATGTAGCGGATCGTGCGTCCGGCGGTTTTATTGATGTGGATGAAAACGAGCATAAATGATTGTTCTCACAGGGCTTCAGGATTTGTCGAGTTTTAAGGCGCTGATCTTTAATATTTCCTCTACGACCTGGTCGACAGAAGCCCTGCTGGTATCAAAATGATGGATGGGGATTACCCCGAATTCGGACAACTTCTCGAGGGTTATATCGTAGCCTGCACGATATCGCGATAGGAAAATGGCGGCTTCCTGCGCAGGCTTGCCCTTGACCGCATGGATCTGGGTGCGAGAGTTGATCCGCTCTATAAGAATGTTTTCAGGTGCATCGAGCCAGAGGACCATGTGGAGAGTGTGCGCCCAGAGGCTGTAGATTTTCCTCCACCAGCCTTCAAACGCCGGCAGTCTCATTTTTTCAGGGCCGAAAGCGTTCAAAGTGGCCAATTTGAAAATCGGTCCGTGGTCGAGCAGGATGACCTTTGCTTTATCTACGAGATTTTTTTGCAAAAACTGCGGCCATGATCTCAGGTATGCCAGAGTTTTGATTTCCTGCCAGTTGAAATTCCTGCTCGATCGATCGGGATAAATGAGATAAGGGAGCAGAGCGGGGAACTGACCGGCAAAATATAGGAGATGTTTATTCTTCCTGAGCTGAAGATCGTCTGGTACTGAAAATCTTGCATCACGATTGCGAAGCTCGCGGGACAGGGTCGTCTTCCCGACGCCTGCCAGGCCGACCAGTTCGACGATGCGCGCACGCTCCGGATTGCTGGTTTTGAGATCTTGCATCTGCAAAACCTAAAGCGCTGACCAGATGATCGATTTAATCTCTGCGAGCACGGCCTCTTTTTCTTGACCGGCATCAATAACGTGCGCACGGGTGCCCTGCCAATCCAGGGCAAAAAACTCAGTTGAACGTTCCCTGACAGTTGCCGGATCCTCATCCGTTTTACGCATCACGGCGGTATCAGGTTCCACGCGTAATACGAAGAGAAGATCGGGCGGAGCCATGTAGTTATAATACCGCGCTTCCTGTTTCAGGATCGCGCTCGCCAACCGGCTTTCTTTTTTCGGACTCAGGAATTCATTTGCCCTCGGGGAGGTGGCAAGTTGTTCCAGGAAAATCCCGGACAAAGGGCCGTCCATAAATTTGAGCTGTGGGACGGGGTACCGGTCGAGCAGGACAATGCCGCCATCAGCAGCATAGCGCCGAGCGCGAACGTAGGTCCGGAAGCGATCCCTGCTTCTGCAGATCTCTCTAACCAGCCAGGGATATCCCGGTGAGATTAAAGCTTTCTGCTGGAGCGCATTGCGGGCAGATGAAGCCCGTGGTACCAGCCTCGCCAGGCTGGCGAAGTACAGCAGGCCCCGGACCAATACGGTCGTCGTAGACCAGTCGGGTTTTCCCATATGGACCTGCGTCGTCCCGAAATACCTCGAAAGCCATGCGTTCAAGCCGTCCACTACGGTCGACTTACCGGCTCCGTCTCCACCTACGACGGCGATCAGGATGCCCCCGCCTCCCAGGCGGTGTTTCGGTGATTTATTCAGGATGCGCCTGCGGAGAGCAATTTTTATCCGGCGCCAAAACTTTAAATGAATGTCCTTCAGGTAAGAATGGCGCGTATTGCTGCGCAGGTGTTTGTGTAGGCGAGCGCCTATCTTGATCCGTTTCCGGATCGATTCGGTAGTCGTAATCGCCTGGAGGCATTCGTCGAGAAATTCAACGCTGAGATAGGGAAGATGTTCCTGAAGGATATTCGCGACCTGGCGAGGGTCGATTTTATCCAGCAAATAAGCCAGTTCCTGGCGCTCCGCAGAATTCAGTTTTCCTTCGCCGCCAAGGACCGTATCCCAGGTTGAGTGCTTGAGCACCATGCGAATGATGAACACGATATATTCGTATTCAACGGCCGGAATTTTGAAAAGCCCCGCTTGTGCGGCTGACCGGATGTAAGCCTTCTCAATCGGAAGACGGTAATTCTTGGTCATATCATGCCCGAGAACCATCTGGTAATGTGCATGGACATGCACGATCCTGTCCGCTTCAGCATCGAAACCGAAAAAATCATGCACACCTGACATTTGCTTTTCGGTCGGTCCTTTCGCCTGCTTAAACCCCAACCGGCTCAATATCTCTGTGAAGTTAGTGATATCAGACCTGCTGATCAGGAGGTCAAGGTCGTTTTCGCCAGTGGCCGAACGAGAAATGTGGTTGTTGCTTTTCCAATGGCAGTAAGCGATTTGCTCTGAGGCCAGCGCTTTGCAAAGGCCAACCACGAGGTCTAAGGGCGTTTCCTGAGTGTCTTCGCTTATTTCAATAATTGGTGCGGTCGGTTTCGCAGTGTACCTGGTCTGAGTCAATGGATGTAAATTTGAGGTTTGTGTAGAGCGTTCAAATGGTGGCCTGAAATTCGAGGGAATTATTCGCGTACGCTGTTAGCTATGAATACGAGTGATGGGGTGTATTTTTCGAAAAATCCAATATCGGGAGCTGGTCCAGCATATTCGCTCGCATCCATATC
>JBFGQG010000305.1:0-5221 GCA_041564295.1 Anaerolineales bacterium
CGCCAGTCGCGGCAACGCTCGGCTGGGCACAGTAGGCCATTAATTCTGAGATGCTCCTGTCCAGGTTTTGTTCGAGGTAGGTGTAGATAGGTTTCATGGTGGTTGGTTTGCTGGTGGGTTGAAAGGTTGATCGTTGAAGTTCAGGGGAGGGTCGTTGATGTTAGTGGCTGGATACAGGATGCCAATCATAAGTTGAAGACTGTGGCAAAGCTGCGTTCTATTGAAAAAACAACCGTTCTATCCAATCGATCGAAAGCGTACCCAGCCAGGCGACGAGGAGCATTTTCGGAAGTTTGCCGGCGAAACACCAGGACAAAAACCGCCACACCGGCATCCGCAACGCGCCGGCAGCCATCCCGGCCATGTCCATGAAAGGTAGGGGAATGAAAGCCAGCAGCATGATCAGCCAGGAACTCAGTCGAATATTATCCTGCATCCAGACACGGATTTTGAAATAAGAATCCGTGTTTTCGATAACGATCCGCCCGGAATAGCCTGCCAGGTAGCCTGAAAGCTCGTCGAGGGCAGCACCCAGGCTTGCAAACAAACCGACCCACAGTGGGTTGAGCACACCCCCGAGGGAAAAAACAACGATCAGGCCGGGCGCAGGAAGGATGACGGTTGCGCTTGTCAGCAGAGTGAACAGGAAAACACCCGGATAACCGTAGGTTTTCAGCGCTTCGACCTGATCGCGGATGAGGAAGATGGCGATGCTGATCCCGACGACGAACAAGATCGCAAAAATACGCCTGACCAGGTGTCGATTTTTACTCGGAACAGCACCTGAAGTCATTTCAGGTTTCGGAAATTTCTACGCGCTGGAGGGTGACCGAGGGAGCAGACCGCTGGTTGGGGTCACGGGCAGGGATGGCCATGAGTACTTTCAGACTGTCCTCATCGGCCACTTTGCCAAACACGCTGTGGCGGTTGTCGAGCCACGGCGTAGAAACGTGTGTGATAAAAAACTGGGAGCCGTTGGTGTTCGGACCTGCGTTGGCCATCGAAAGGATGCCGGGTCCGGTGTGTTTGAGTTCGGGGTGGAATTCATCGCGGAAGCGGTAGCCGGGTCCGCCGGTGCCGGTGCCGGTAGGGTCACCGCCCTGGGCCATGAAATCATCGATCACGCGGTGGAAGATGGTGTCGTCGTAGAAGCCCTGCTTGGCGAGAAAAACGAAGTTGTTGACCGTGTTTGGGACTTTTTCAGCGAAAAGTTCGATCACGATATCGCCTTTGTCTGTCACCATCGTAGCGGTGTATGTTTTCTTCAGGTCGAGACTGAAAGGTGGGGGGGAGGACCACTGCTTGGACATAAAAACTCCTTGAATTGGATTTACAGCAAAGATTGGATGCGGGCGACGACCATATCGAGGGCGACAGTGTTGAAGCCGCCTTCCGGGATGATGACGTCTGCATAGCGTTTGGACGGCTCGACGAACTCAAGGTGCATCGGCCGGACAGTTGTCAGGTACTGGTGGATGACGGACTCCGTCGTCCGGCCGCGTTCTCGGATGTCGCGGTCGAGGCGGCGAATGAAACGGATGTCTGGATCGGTATCGACAAAGATCTTGATGTCGAACAGCTCACGCAGCTGCGCTTCCCCGAAGATCAGGATGCCTTCTACGATGATGACCGGCTGCGGCAGAAGCAGGATCGTCTGGTCCGTGCGAGTGTGGGTTGTAAAGTCGTAGATTGGCAGATCAACGTTCATTCCACTTTTGAGCATGTTGATGTGCTTGCAGAGAAGTTCGTTCTCAAGTGAATTGGGGTGGTCGAAATTGACCTCGACTCTCTGTTGTGGCGGAAGGCTGCGCAGGTCTTTATAATATGCGTCGTGCGGCAGGTAGGCGATGCGCTCCTTCCCAACACGGTCGAGAATTACATTGGCGACGGTGGTCTTTCCGGAACCGGATCCACCGGCAATGCCGATCACCAGCGGATCGTAATGGGGGGAATCAGAGGACATTCGATCTCCACGGTCGTGCGAAATGCAGATGGGCTGAATTATAACTGATCGTGGGAGTGGGGTTTCAGGTCAGCCAGGAACCGGTGAAGGCCAGTTCAACTTCATTTGTAAGCCGGATTTGATTGGCCATAGACCAGGAAGTGATTGCGGGATGGATTGACATCCGAAAGTATTAGACCAACCATATTAAATTACTGATCGTGTTGAATGGCCGCAAAAATCGATCAGAAATTATTTGAGACTGGTAGCAGACAAATGACGCAAATTCAGGCAGTGGGCGAAAATGAATTCGGGTAAGTCAGGGTCCCAATCGGTGGAAAGGCCCTGCTCCCTGGATGTTCAACGTATCTGATTCGCGGTCGATCTTCACCCGGATTTCCGTGTTCAACCGAAAGCTAGCGCCGCGCGTATTGTACAATTCCAGGATGAGGATATCGCCGTCCTCCTCCAGGATCCTGTAACGTCCGGTGATTTCCTGGTCGACGTTGAAGCAGCAGGCCTGGTAGGAAAAAGTCCCGTTGTTGAAGAACCAGATGACGGTGAGATGCTGTTCGCCGGCGATCGGCATAAGGTGTTCTTCGCTGTATTCCCAGGTGCCCTGGATAGACGATTCAGATGCGCCCATGCAGCTGGTCAGGAGGAGGAGGCTTATGCAGAGATAAGTGACTGGGCGAATTTTCATAATTTGATTCTTGGTCAATGGTTGTTCAGTATTACTTATACTCTTTTCTATGTCGAAAGGTTCCTGATAGACTTTTATAGCGAGAGTTCCAGGAGGATTTCTGCTTCAGGATGCTTCCTTAACATAGGTTGATTGGTTAGCAAAATAGCCGGTCCTTTTGGATAATCAACAAGGTAAAAAACATAAACACGACAGGTTTAATTGGAAATAGGCAAAATTAATACATTTGCCTATTCTGCAAAAGCCTGTTTAAAAGTAAACTAAAAAGATATCGAATATGGCGGAAATTGATCATTATTTCACTGCGCCAGGCGCTGTACATTAGTGGGTATTGGAAACTATCAGTAAATAGGGTAAGGACATGCCAAAAGTTCATATGTCATTCGAGTATATGAAACGAATCGGTCGAATATTAAATACCGACATATCCTCTGGAAGCATCTCATTCATCTTTCCAGAAGGCAGTCGAGAAGAGGTTCGTGCTTCCATCAAGGATATTAACCAGAAGAAACGGCAACTTGCAGAAGTTTTGAAGGACGCAAATTCCGAAATCAATAGAATTCAGGAATATTATTGTTCTATTATTGAACAAAATGGAAACAGAAGGCGATTTTTGTGGATTCCGATAAGCCAACCAAGGACGGATCGACAGAATCCGATCACGATTGAACGGGATAATAAAATAACGCCCTATAAGCTCGCGGTTGACGCAATCGAGTCGATCATAACCCAGCTGGATGAGATCAAGATGGACCTGGAAGGCAGGTTGTGAGAGGCGTTATAGGGGCGCGCAAGCAATAGTCCACTCATTCGGACATCAAGGATCGTCTGAAATTAGATCCAATTCGTAATAAATAAGCGTCAATAATTGAATTATTTCATTAACGCATAAACCCCGGTCTTGTCGTCCGGGGATTTTGGGATTAATCGAATTGGACTTCAGAAATTGGTAAGACCTTATGCCGGTACCGGTTCGGCTGGAAACCCGGCAGAAAGCAGGGGGTCAGAGACTGGTCAGCTGAATACGGATAATGGGACTTGAGATTTTATTACTCACATGACCAGTGCGCCTCGCACAGGTATAAAAAGCTCCAGGACACTAACCAAATACTAATGTACAAAACATATACAAAATATTGACAAACCCTTATCTTTCGTATATATTTGAGCTATCAAAGGTTCAAATCCTACAAAAACAAACCAGATTGAGCCTGAAGGAGAATATTGATGAAAACCCTATTCACCCGAAAACCATGGACAATTCTGTTGCTCCTCCTGGCAGTCTTTTTGATGGCCGGTTCTGCCGGTGTATCCGGAGCATCTGCTGACAGCAGTTTCAACCTCACCGTCTTCCACGGTATCAATGGCCGCAGCCTCGGTCTGATGGACTCGGATCTTCCGGTCAACGTCTTTATCAACGGTGGCCTTGCAATTGAAGATCTGCGCTTCGGAGAGACCGTCAGCACCAGCCTGCCCGCAGGCAATTATAAGATCACGGTTGCCCTGACAGACGGCACGCCATTGCCCAGCATGACGGTCGGGCCGGTCTATATCCCTGCCGGCGTGGACGTTGATGCCCGCGCCCGTCTCGACAAAGATTCCACCCCGGTCATCGTCGTGAAGGCTGCAGAAAGCCCCATGGCTGTGTCCAACGGAAACATGTTTGATGTCACGGTACGCCACAGCATTAACGGCCAGCGCCTCGGCCTGTTGACCAATCTTCCGGTCAACGTTTACATCAACGGCGCGCTCGCCATCCCCGAATTTCGTTTAGGGGATGTCGTCAGAACATCTCTCCCTGCCGGTACCTACACGATTACAGTAACGCTGCTCGATGGTACGCCGCTGCCCACGATGACGCTGGGACCGGTCGATATTGCTTCCGGCGCTGATCTCATCATCAATGCCAAGCTGGACGCCGACAAAACGCCGTACCTGTTCGTGCGCTCAAGATAAAATTTTCTCCCAGTCTGAAACAAACAGGGCCGGCAGAATGCCGGCCCTGTTTTTATTTAAGAAACCTGACACGGTCCGTGTACCGTTTTGCCCTCGTTCACACACACCGTCTCGCATGCCACCGGAAGCAAGGTCAAGCCAGATGCTTAACCAGGTGCCTGGCCACGATCATCCTTCAGAAATATTTCCCTTAAAACAAAAAAGCCACCAGAGGGAGTCGAACCCTCGACCTAACGATTACGAATCGTTCGCTCTGCCAACTGAGCTATGGTGGCGAGTCTGCGCTGTGCTGTTTTAGCGTTTTACAGGCAGAAATTCCCAGTTTTCTAGCGGTGCAGGGAGAAAACACCATGCGCACCGTTGAAAAAGACCATACGATTATCATTGAATCGCAGGATACCTACCTGCCAACCTGGATAGAAGCCTTCCTGTATGACCGCAAGGCGCAGGGACTCAGCAAGTACACGATTAGATACTATCGAGTCAGCCTGGCGCGCTTCGAGGAATTCTGCGAGTCGCTGCTCATCACGCATGTAACTCAACTGACCTCACACAACTTAAGACAATTCCTGGTGTACCTCGAAGAAGAAGGCCATAACCCTGGCGGTGTTCATGGATTC
>JBFGQG010000306.1:0-5196 GCA_041564295.1 Anaerolineales bacterium
GGGACAAACTGAGAGCCCTTGAAAACCCCGGAGCTCAAGACCTGGCAAATGGTTTGAAAGAAGCCGGCGAAGCGCTGGCAGAGGAAGTCTCACCGGCTATGCAGCCGGCGGCAGAAAACCTGGCGAGCGGGGAATTCGGTAAGGCAGCGGATAACCTTCGCGAAATCGACGTTTCAAATCTTAGCCAGGCCGAGCTGGATAAAATCGCGGAAGATCTGGAAACAATAGCCGATTCGGTTGCGTCCAGTAATCCTGACCTGTCTTCAGCCTTACAGCAGGCAGCCAATGCTGTTCGAGAAGGAAATCCTCAGGCCGCACAGGAAGGCCTTGAGCAGGCTGCGGAAACCCTGGAAAATCTGGAGCAGCAGCTGGCGGCATCTGAAGCCGCCCAGCAAGCCGGGAATCAGCTGGATCAAAACCAGGCCGCGATCCTCGACGCTGGACAGCAAGGACAGAACGGTCAGTCGCCTGGGAACAGCGGCGCAAACGGCAGCGAGGCCGGCGGTCAATCAAATACAAATTCCGGATCCGGGTCCGGCGAAGGTTCCGGAAATTCAAACCCAACAGGTTCCGAAGCAGGCAATACCCCGATCAGCCAGGGAAATTCACCTGACGGTACCGGAGAAAGTGTTTTTCAACCAATTTCTCCATCCAGTATCGGCGGAGAAGGAAGTGATTGGATCGCCGTCCCTCCGGGCGGTGTGGAAGGAGAGAATGTCGTCGGGACCGGGCCGGTCGACGAGGGCAGTGCTGCGCCAGTAACAGTTCCGTACACTGAAGTTTTCCCGCAATACAGGAACGCCGCTAACCAGGCAATTGATAGCGGTTCTATTCCCGCACAATATCGCGACCTGATCCGAGATTACTTCAGTTCACTTGAGCCCTGACCATACGTAAGGAGAAAGAATGAAAAAAGCGGAAGCCCATTTCCTGGCGAAAGAGGGCGATGTCGCCATGCTTGTCGGTGTAAAGCATAAGAGCCACATTTTCCGTCTAGCCAGCGGCAAGATTCTACAAACTCATCGAGGTGAGGTCAGGCACGACGACTTGATCGGCATTCCCTGGGGGACAACGGTTAAGAGCCATATCGAGCGCACTTTTCATCTCCTCGAGCCTTCTATAGCTGAGTTGATCAACGAACTTCCAAGGCGGACACAAATACTTTATCCTAAAGATATTGGATTTATATTACTGACAATGGGCCTCGGGCCTGGAAAACTCGTCGGAGAAGCCGGCAGCGGTTCAGGTGCCATGACTCTTGCATTGACGCATACTGTCGGCGAGTCCGGGCATGTTTATTCTTATGATTCTCATCCTGATTCACTGGATCTAGCAGAAAAGAACACGATCCGCTTCGGCTACCCGGAAAGAGTCACCTTCAAATTACGCTACCTGCAGGAAGGCGTTGACGAACACAACCTCGACGGCTTTTTCCTCGACGTCCCCGCCCCAGAAATGGTCCTCGAGCAAGTGCGTTTGGCGCTGAAACCCGGTGGCAGCTTCGCCTGCATCGTGCCGACTTTCAACCAGGTCTCCGTCCTCCTCCTCGCCCTGGACCAGCTCCAGTTCGCTTTCGTGGAAGTTTGCGAGATCATGTTAAGATATTACCGGACGAATCCGGCCAGAGTCCGCCCGACGGATAGGATGGTTGCCCACACCGGCTTCCTCGTATTCGCCAGGCCGATGATCGATCTTGAAAAGAGTGACGATCCAGAGGAAGATGAAGAAGGAAATAAACCGCTTGACGGAGGATGATATCCGGCGACGTCTCAAGAATCTTGAGCCAGCTGCGCCACGAACTCCGCACCCGGGCAACTTTTTCAACCGGCCGCGCAAGCGCGCCGCTGTATTGATCCCGTTTACACGCCTCGGTTCAGACTGGCACCTGCTTTTTATTCGAAGAACGAACCACGAACACGACCATCACAGCGGGCAGGTCGCTTTTCCGGGGGGCGGTAAAGATCGCCGGGATCCGGATATCAACACAACTGCACTTCGGGAGGCCAATGAAGAGGTCGGGTTGCAGCCACGGGATGTAAAAATACTCGGTAAACTCGAGGACGTGATATCAATAACCAATTATCACGTAACCCCTGTCGTAGGCTCATTTGAATCTCCGTATGCATTCGAGCCCGATGCTAATGAAGTCGCGAGAGTGTTCACAATCCCATTAGCATGGCTTTCAAATCCGATCAATCAAGAAGTACGGTATCGAAAAGTGGATGGGCAGGACCCCTGGCCGGTGATATATTTCAAGGAATATGACGGGGAAGTATTGTGGGGATTTACCGCGGCTCTGGCGATCCGATTGATCGAAGTTCTGCGATAAATTGAATAATAGTTGAATCAAAAACGGACGCTATTCGGCGTCCGTTTTTGATTGCAGAATGAGGAGGACCTTATTCCTCGTCTTCTTCTTCGTCGCGCTTACCACGTTCGATGAGTTCAGGTTCCATCGATTCTTCATCGAGCTCTTCGACTTCTTCCTCTTCCTCTTCCATACGCGTAGCGGCAATGGCTACAGCGATCACCATTTCAGAATCAGCGAGGACGCTCACTTTCGAGCCAAGATCCAGGTCGGCGACAGTAATGTTCGAGCCCAGTTCGGCCAGGCCTGAAACATCGATATCGATGGATTCTGGAAGATCCCCCGGAAGCGCTTCAACCTCAAGCGATTCCAGTTCCTGCATGATCATGGCGTTGAATTCCTTGATCGCAGGCGCGAGGCCAACAAGACGCAACGAGACGCTGGCTTTCAGCGTTTCAGTCATAGAGACTGCGAGAAAATCGATATGCGAGAGTTCACGTTTGATCACATCATATTGACGTTCGCGGACGAGTGTCGTGTGCTCTTTTCCGTCCAGGTTGATGTTCACAAGCGTCGACATGGTCACGTCACGCAGTGTTTTGGTAGCCGTCCGCATATCCAGGAGAATGGGAGCAGGTTCCAGGCCTGAACCGTAAATCACGGCAGGAAGCTTCCCTTCTCGGCGCAGGACTTTAACCTTTTTGCCGGTCACATCACGCCGGGTCGCGTCTAAAGTAACAATTTCTGACATTTTTACCTTCCTCGAGCGCCTCTCACCGGCTTTCCGGTTACCTTCGCTCTAAAAGTGAATTTGCTGCCTGGAAAACAGCGGGGCTAATTTTATTCACGGACTCAAAAGACGTCAAGGTCTCGTCCAACGCCGTGAATCCCTTGGCTATGGCGCGGCGGCAGTGATTCGCATGGTGTTTCTCGAGTGGTCTTTGAATGATAGACCGGTACGGTCCCTCTCACATTCGTACCCGGATTCTGTGAGTCGATTAGCAACTGCATCGATGTCGCCCGTTTTTGGGACGATCATCTCAAACCAGCGCAGGCCGACGCTGTTTTCAGGCGGCGGCGGGGCGCCCTGCCCGGCCCAGGTGTTGATTCCAAGATGGTGGTGATATCCGCCGGCAGATAAAAACGACGCGCTCGCCCCAAAACGCATAATCCAATCCAGCCCGACAACATCCCGGTAGAAAGCTTCATCCGGATCCAGCCTGGAAACGTGTAGATGTACGTGCCCGATAACGGTATCTTCGTGGAGTCCGTGCCACTCCGGGTCACCAGATTCAAGTTCACCGAGGATACCGTCAAAATCTAATGGGGCGTTTGCCATCTGCAGGGACCCGTCTTTCAGGCGCGGCCACTGATCTCGTGGTCGATCCCGGTAAATTTCTATGCCGTTGCCATCCGGATCCGGCAAATAGATAGCCTCGCTGACCAGATGGTCGGCGAAACCCTGCAACTGTGTCTGGGTTTCGCTGAGCCGCCGCAGCGACATCGCCAGGCGGTATCGTGAAGGGACCAGGATTGCAAAGTGATAAAGACCCGTTGTCCGGTGCGGTCTCGTCGCAGACGGGCTTTCGACCAGTTCCAGCAGGTCTGCACGTCCGGCACCGAGCCGTGCACAGCCGGTTTCTTTATCGTGTACGGTGAGGCCAAGATGGTCTTCGTAAAATCGAACACTCGCATCTAAATTCGTTACAGTCAACGACACGACTCCGATCCGTGCTTCTCCCGGCAGTTTTTCCATGATTTACTCCTTGGTCCAGAATAGTTGGCCAGGCCAATAATACACTCGATCACTCGCAATTTCAACGCAATTAGGATATTATCGCCCTTATGACCAGAAAAGAAAACATATACCTTTCTGTTTTGATCTTGGTTTCCGTCGTACTTTCATTTGTTTCGGGTTTTCTCGTCAAAGAACTTCTCGATAAACGCTCACATGATCTGGCAGTCTTGATTCAGGCGAAAGAGATTCTTACAGAAAACGCGTTTGACCCATTACCGGCAGATCCTGAATTGGAATACGGAATGATTCGCGGCATGATCGATGCTTACGGCGATCCTTTCACTTCGTTTTACGAGCCGGTTCAACATGAATTGCAAACGGACGAGCTCGAGGGAGCATATGGCAGCATCGGGGTTACGATTGAACGCGATCCGGTAGGTCGAACCGTGCTGTATCCCTTCCCGGAAGGTCCTGCGTCATTAGCCGGGATTAAAGACGGCGATATACTCGAAAAGGTTGATGGACAAAAAATAACCTCCGATATGCCGGTAGAAGCAGTCACAGCCGCTATCCGGGGTCCTGTTGATTCGAAAGTTATCGTAGAGATTTTGCGCGGGGCCGGGTTTGAACCCCACATTTACGAAATCACCCGGACAGAATTTCCTCTGCCTTCGGTAACTTGGCGCCTCGCGCCTCAAGAGCCGGCAATCGGTCTGATAGAAGTCAATCTTATTGCAGAGAAAACGCCGGAGGAAATAGAACGGGCGGCCAAAGACCTGGCAGTCCAGGGGGCAATGTATTATGTCCTTGACCTGCGTGACAACGGTGGCGGACTGCTGCATTCTGGAATCCAATGTGCAGAGCTGTTCCTCGATGAAGGGATCGTCATGCAGCAGCAATATCGCGGCAAAGAGGTCGTCACCTTCAAGGTGAATGAGCCGGGGCCGCTGGCCGGATTATCTGCCGTGGTCTGGGTCAATCGAGGAACTGCCAGCGCATCGGAAATCTGCGCAGGAGCGCTGCAGATGCACGGTTTCGCCTTATTCGGCACGCACACATTCGGGAAAGATGTCATCCAGCTCGTTTTTGAGCTTCAGGATGGATCAAGCATCCAGGTATCGGCTGCAAAATGGTGGTTCCCGGACCTGAA